>JAUYJT010000014.1 GCA_030700225.1 Candidatus Nanopelagicales bacterium
GCGTACCGGGCGGCACATCCGTAAGCGGAGCCGCGTGGACGCCGAAAGGCCCCTGACACCCGTTTCCGCGAGTCAGAGGCCTCCGCCGTAGCCCCGACGGGATTCGAACCCGCGCTACCGCCTTGAGAGGGCGGCGTGCTAGGCCACTACACAACGGGGCCGTGGCCGCGCGATGACGGCCGTCGAGCCGACACAACGCGAGGATCGCACTCGCGATCCAGCTGGGGTACCAGGACTCGAACCTAGACTAACGGAGCCAGAATCCGTCGGGCTGCCAATTACCCCATACCCCATCGGGTGCTTCGCCCGGCGATTATAGCCCAGTCTGAGTCACAGCCGCGATCGCCAGATCGAGGCGGCGGATGGCGGACTCGCGTCCCAGAATCTCCAAGGACTCGAACAGCGGCGGCGAGATCCTGCGACCAGTGACCGCGACCCGGACCGGCCCGAACGCCAACTTGGGTTTCAACCCCAACCCGTCCACTAACCGATCACGAAGCACCCGCTCGATCGAATCGTGCGACCATTCCGGCAGCTCGGCCAGAGCGGAGCGCGAGGCCTCAAGGACCGGACCTGCCGCCTCGCCCAACACCTTCGTCGCGTCGTCTGGATCGACGCGGAACTGATCCTCGTCCACGAACAGGAACTCCAGCATCGGTGCGGCCTGTCCGAGTGTGTCCAGGCGCTCGGCGATCAACGGCACCGATTGCTCCAAGGTGTCGCGCTGATCGCTCGTCAGCTGCTCGCCGACAAGGCCCCCCTGCCTCAGATACGGGACCAATCGCGCCTGGAGTTCCGCGGCCGGCAACGCTCTGATCCACTCGGCGTTGATGGCAGTGCACTTCTTCAGGTCGAATCTGGCTGGATTGGGGTTCACGCGAGTGATGTCGAAGTGCTGCGCCATCTCGCTCATCGAGAACAGTTCCGGATTGTGGCCGATGGTTGACTGATGGTCATCGCCCATCGACCACCCCAGCAGCGCGAGGTAGTTCAGCAGGCCCTCCGGCATGAATCCAGCGTCGCGGTACATCCGCAGGGACGATTCAGGGTCGCGTTTCGCGAGCTTGCGGTTCCCCTCGCCCATCACATAGGGCAAGTGGCCGAAGGCGGGCGTGGAGCCCTCGACGGCGCCACACTCGAGCATCGCGTCATACAGCGCGATCTGGCGCGGCGTCGAAGAAAGCAGATCCTCGCCTCGCAGAACATGCGTGATCCGCATCAGAGCGTCGTCGACCGGGTTCACCAGCGTGTAGAGAGGCTCCCCGTTCGCACGCACGAGCACGTAGTCACGAACCTGCCCGGCTGCGACCCGCACATCTCCGCGGACCAGGTCATGCCAAACGAAATCCCGGTCGGGCATCCGGAAACGAAGAGCGGGCTTGAGTCCCTCATCCGCCAAGCGCCCGCGATCCGTTGGAGTCAAGTCCCGGCAGTGCCCGTCGTAGCCGGGGGTAGTGTGCGCCTGTCGCGCCGCGACGCGGCGGACCTCAAGCTCCCCCGTAGTGCAGAAGCACGGGTAGGCATATCCGGCCTCCTGGAGCCTCCGCGCCACATCGCGGTAAGTGTCGAGCCTCTCAGACTGCCGGTAGGGACCGTACGGACCGCCGACCTCGGGCCCCTCGTCCCAGTCCAGACCCAGCCACCGCATGGATTCAAGCAACGCCAGATACGACTCCTCAGTGTCTCGTGAGGAGTCCGTGTCCTCGATCCGAAACACGAAAGTGCCGCCGTGATGCCGCGCGAACGCCCAGTTGAACAGGGCCGTGCGGATCATCCCGACGTGCGGGTTTCCGGTCGGTGACGGGCAGAACCGCACCCTGGTATCCGCGCCCAAATCCGTAACACCCATGGATTCACTCACCAGCAATCACATCGTTGGTCAAAGTCCCCAGTCCGGCGATCGAAACGCTGACGCGATCCCCCTCGACCAGCGGACCCACACCGGCAGGGGTCCCGGTGAGTATGACGTCTCCGGGCAGCAAGGTCATGATCGAACTCACCCACGAGACCAGCTCCCGGACGCCGAACAACATCTGCCTAGTCGAGCCCCGCTGCCGCCGTTCATCGTTCACGAGAACTTCCACATCCGCGTCAGCCGGATCGAAATCGGTTTCGATCCACGGACCCAGCGGGCAGAACGTGTCGAAGCCCTTGGCCCGGGTCCACTGCCAGTCGGTCGCCTGAAGATCGCGGGCAGTGACGTCGTTCCCGCACGTGTAGCCGAGGATGACCCGGTCAGCGTCCACAGCAGCTACGTGACGGCACATCCGCCCGATGACGACAGCCAGCTCGCCCTCGTGCTCCACCCGCGAAGACTGCTCCGGCAGCTTGATCCGCGCACCGGGACCAATCACAGCGGTGTTCGGCTTCAGGAAGATCAGAGGATCCGCGGGGGGCTGCGAACCCATCTCGGCCGCGTGATCGGCGTAGTTCTGCCCTATCCCAATGATCTTGGACGGCAGCACGGGCGCCAACAGCTTCACAGATTCGATGGGAATCGCGGTGTCCACGAGGTCCAGCTCCGCGTAGGGATGCCCGCGAACCGGGCGCACGCTGGCGCCTGACATGCCGCCGGGCCCCGGTCCGGCCGCCTCCAAGACTCCGAAGGCAACTGTCCCTGGCAGCGAGAAACGAACGATACGCACAGCAGCACAGCCTACGGCGGCGGCGCGGCTGCCCTCCCCCTCGCGGTCAGTCGTCGCGCTCCGCGAGGAGTAGCCCGTAAGTGATCGCATCCTCCAGCGCGAGCCAGGAGGCTTCTATTACGTTCTCGTGCACGCCGACGGTTTGCCATTCGCAGCTGCCGTTGGACGTGCTGACCAGTACTCGGGTGACGGCATCGGTGCCCTTGACGCCTTCGAGTATCCGAACCTTGTAGTCCACCAGCGAGACGTCCTTGAGGGCTGGATGGGCGCGCACTAGAGCCTTGCGCAACGCGTTGTCCAGCGCGTTGACTGGGCCGTTGCCCTCCGCGGTCGAGATCACACGTCCGCCGTTGGTCTCGATCTTGACGGTGGCTTCGCTGACGACTGCCCCATCATCGCGGTGCTCAACGATCGTCCGCCACGACTCCAACCGGAACGTCTGGGGTCGTGTCCCAACCTCCGCGAGCAGCATCAACTCGAACGACGCGTCGGCGGCTTCGAACGTCCAGCCCTGCGACTCCAACCCCTTGACGCGTTCTACGAGGCGCTCGACCGCGGCTGGGTTGGCCGACAAGTCGTAGCCCAGCTCCTTGCTCTTCATCTCGACAGAGGCACGCCCAGCCATCTCGGTGACCAGGACGCGCATGTCGTTGCCGACCAAGTCCGGGTCGGTGTGGTTGTAGAGCTCGACGGCGACCTTCAGCGCGCTGGCATGGAGACCGGCCTTGTGGGCGAAGGAGGACACTCCCGCGTACGGCTGATGCGTGTCCGGAGTCAGATTGGCGATGTCGGCGATGGCGTGTGCGACCCGAACCGTCTCCCGGAGACATCCTTCGGGCAGTACCCTCATGCCCAACTTGAGCTCAAGGTTCGCCACAACAGCGAATATGTCGGCGTTTCCCGTGCGTTCACCGTAGCCATTCGCAGTGCCCTGGACATGCGTAGCTCCGGCCTCGACCGCGGCGATCGTGTTGGCGATCGCGCAACCTGTGTCGTCCTGGCAATGGATGCCGATCCGCGTGCCCGACCGGCGAACCACGTCAGCCACGATCGAGCTGATACCGCTGGGTAGCATGCCCCCGTTCGTGTCACAAAGGACCCCGACTGAACCTCCAGCGGCGGCCACGGCGTCAAGCAAGCGGATTCCGTAGTCCCGGTCGCGGGAGTAGCCGTCGAAGAAATGCTCAGCGTCCACGAATACCCTGCGGCCTTCCCCGACCAAGAACGCGACAGTGTCCGAGACCATCGCCAGGTTCTCCTCCAGGGTTGTACGCAAGGCCTCACTCACGTGGCGCACGTCCGACTTGGCCACGAGAGTCACCACCGGGGCGCCCGAATCGAGCAGAGCCTTCACCTGCGGATCGTCCTGGACATTGACGCCCGCCCTGCGAGTGGCGCCGAAGGCCACGAGCTGAGCGTTCTGGAGCCGCAGCTCCGACACCGCCCGGCTGAAGAACTCGGTGTCCTTGGGCATCGCGCCCGGCCACCCGCCTTCGATGAACCCGACTCCGTATTCGTCCAGCAGCCGGGCGACGGCTAGCTTGTCGCTGACGGAGTACGAGATTCCCTCCCGCTGGGCGCCGTCGCGCAGAGTCGTGTCGAACACATGGAATGAGTCGTCGGGCCGGAAGTCCGTCCCTGTTTCCGCGGCAGTCATCTCCGTCGTCCTTTCGCGTGCTGTTGGTCAGTGATCGCGGGAGGTCAGGCGATTCGCCTCAACCATCCGTGGTGATCGGGCGCCGCACCAGTCTGAATGTCGAGCAAAGCGTGGCGAAGCTGGCTAGTGACAGGACCAGCCTCGGCGCCACCGACGTTCCACTCGGCCGTCCGGCCGCACACGCGGTCCACTGGCGTGATCACCGCGGCGGTGCCGCAAGCGAATACCTCAGTGATCTCGCCGGACATCGACCCCTCGCGCCATTCGTCGACACTGATTCGGCCCTCCTCCACGTCATAACCCAAGTCGCGTGCCAACGTCAGCAGCGAAGCCCGCGTGATCCCTGGGAGCAGGCTCCCAGTTAGTTTCGGGGTCATCAAACGCGCGCCGGTTCCGGTGCCGTAGACGAAGAACAGGTTCATCCCGCCCATTTCCTCAACCCAGCGGCGCTCGACCGCGTCCAGCCAGACGACCTGATCACACCCGTTTTCCATGGCCTCGACTTGGGCGATGAGAGAAGCCGCGTAGTTCCCCGCGCACTTGGCTTCGCCGGTACCTCCCGGCGCGGCCCGCACGTAGTCCTCGGTGAGCCAGACAGCCACCGGCTGGACCCCATCCCGGAAGTAGGCGCCGGCCGGAGACGCGATCAGCAGGTACAGATACTCGTCCGCTGGCCGCACTCCGAGCCCGACCTCGGTGGAGAACATGAACGGACGCATATACAGCGACTTCTCCCTGTGGTGAGGAACCCAGTCCGCGTCCAGGGATAGCAGGGCCTCCAACGACCCAATGAACAGATCCTCAGGCAGTTCGGGCATGGCCAGTCTGCGGGCCGATGCGCGAAACCGTCGGGCGTTCTCCTCAGGCCGGAAGACGTACACACGATCGTCGGCGTGGCGGTAAGCCTTTAGCCCCTCGAAGACGCTCTGCCCGTAGTGCAACGAGTTAGTTCCTGGGTCCAGCTGCAGCGGACTGTAGGCGTCAACGGCCGCGTCATGCCATCCGCGACCCGCGAGCCAACGGATCTGCACCATGTGGTCGGTGAACACGTTGCCGAATCCAGGGTCGTCCAGAATCGCCCAGCGCTCATTCACCGGAAGCGGTGACGCATTCTGGCGGATCACGAAACTCTGAGTGACTTCTTCCACGGTTCCCTCACGATCAGGCGTCAGGTTCAGTTTCCTCCATCTCGCCGCGGCAGCGTCAGCGGGAGGCGGAAATGATCGAGTCCGCCAGTGCGTCGCCGATCTGTGAAGTCGTCCTGACTCCGCTCCGACTGGCGAGATCCTGTGCCACCGCCTGCTCAACAGCGGCGGCGGCGTCTGGGCGTCCCAGATGATCCAGGAGCAGCGCCACGCTGAGCACGGTCGCCGTTGGGTCAGCCTCGCCCCGACCGGCGATGTCGGGGGCTGAGCCATGTACCGGCTCGAACATGCTCGGATTGGCGTGGCTGGGGTCCAGGTTGCCGCTTGCGGCCAGGCCGATGCCGCCGCAGATCGCCGCGCCGATGTCGGTGAGGATGTCGCCGAACAGGTTGTCGGTCACGACGACGTCGAATCGCTCGGGATTGGTCAGGAAGAACATCGCAGCCGCGTCTACGTGCAGGTACTCGGTCTCGATCTCCGGATGCCTGGCCGCCTCGTCGTCAAAGACGCGGCGCCATAACCCTCCGGCGTAGACCAAGACGTTGGCCTTGTGGACGAGCGTTACCTTGCCTCGCGGTCGACGTTCGGCGCGAGCGAAGGCGTCGGCCACGATCCGGGACACGCCGTAAGCCGTGTTGACGCTCTCCTCGGTTGCGACCTCGTGCTCGGTGCCACTCCGGAGCACTCCTCCAGCCCCCGCGTACGGGCCCTCGGTGCCTTCCCTGCACACGACGAAGTCGATGTCGGCCGGTGCCTTGCCCGCCAACGGAGTCTCGACTCCCGGATACAGCTTCACCGGACGCAGGTTCACGTGATGATCCAGCTCGAAGCGCAGGCGAAGGAGCAGGCCACGCTCGAGTACACCTGGGGGAACCATCGGGTCACCGACAGCCCCGAGCAGGATGGCGTCCTGCTCACGAAGCTCCTCAAGAACCGAATCCGGCAGGAGCTCTCCGGTGGCAAGGTATCTCTTGGCGCCCAGGTCGTATTCGGTGTAGTCGCAGTCGAACTCGAACCTGTCCGCCGCCGCGTCCAACGACTTGCGGGCTTCGGCGACGACCTCGGTGCCGATACCGTCCCCGGGAATGACGGCCAACCGGAATGTTTCGGACATGATCCAAGGGTAGGGTCCACGCTGAGTCCGCGTCGCTTGCCCCGTGCCGGTCCCGTGTCCCCGGGGTTTCGCCCCCCCCGCCGCCGAAACGCCCGTTCCGCACAGAAGCGCCCTTTTGGGGACAGACGCGCCCGTTGCAACGGTCGCGTCCTTGCGCAACGGTCGCGTCTGTCGGGAACGGCCGTTTCCGCGCCCCGGGGCGGCGGGCTTTGGCGACCACGCGTCGCGGCTGATACTGTTTCCGTGATGTTGTTCGCGGCACTGCTTCTTCGTAGCCGCGACGAGGCCTGAGCGACCGGCCGCCTCGTCGCGGAGGCGCTGCACGTCGGTCACTCCTCCCCCCTCCCCGGCTTCGCCGGGCGGGCGGTACCCCCACCCACTTCTCGAAGAGGAACCGCGATGAACGGCATCAATCACGACGAAACCAACGAGCAGCAGCCGTCGGGCATGGCCATCCACAGGTACCGCCCCTACCCACCGATCTCACTCACCGACCGGACATGGCCGTCCCGTAGCATCACTGCCGCACCACGCTGGTGCGCGGTCGACCTTCGTGACGGCAACCAGGCCCTGATCGACCCGATGACGCCGGACCGCAAGCGACGGATGTTCGACCTGCTGGTGAAGCTGGGCTACAAGGAGATCGAGGTCGGCTTCCCCTCGGCCTCCCAGACCGATCATGACTTTCTGCGTCACCTGATCGAAGATGACGCGATTCCGGACGACGTAGTGATCCAAGTTCTGACCCAGTCGCGAGAGCACCTGATCAAGAGCACATTCAACGCGATCCGGGGTGCCAAGCAGGCCATCGTCCACCTGTACAACTCAACGTCTACCCTCCAGCGCCAAGTTGTGTTCGGGATGGACCGCGACGGGATCACGGACATCGCCGTGCGCGGAGCCCAGCTATGCGCGAAGTACGCGGAGCCCCTGGCCGGAGAGACCGACATCTTCTTCGAGTACTCCCCGGAGTCCTTCACCGGGACCGAACTGGACTACGCCGCCGAGGTATGCAACAGGGTCAACGACATCTGGGAACCAACACCCCAGCACAAAGTGATCATCAACCTGCCCGCGACCGTTGAGATGTCAACGCCCAACGTCTACGCCGATTCGATCGAGTGGATGGGTCGGAACCTCGAGCGGCGTGACTCCATCGTGGTGAGCCTGCACCCACACAACGACCGGGGCACGGCCGTAGCCGCTGCGGAACTTGGGCTGATGGCTGGCGCGGATCGCATCGAGGGCTGCCTATTTGGCAGTGGCGAGCGCACCGGGAACGTATGCCTGGTGACGCTGGGACTGAACCTGTTCAGCCAAGGGGTCGACCCTCAGATCAACTTCCGTGACATCGACGAGGTCAGGCGGACGGTCGAGTACTGCAATCAGCTCCCCGTCAACGAACGGCATCCCTACGGCGGCGACCTGGTCTACACAGCCTTCAGCGGATCGCATCAGGACGCCATCAACAAGGGGCTGCGCGCGATGCAGGCAGCCGCCGGCACCGTCCCCCACGTCGCTGGGGGTCCCCTCCCCCACTTCGCGGGGGGACCCCCAACGAAGTGGGGGAGGGGGTCTCCACCCGTCGATGACTTGGCTTGGCAAGTTCCGTACCTGCCAATCGACCCGAGAGATGTCGGCCGCACCTATGAGGCGGTCATCAGGGTGAACAGCCAGTCCGGCAAGGGCGGTGTCGCCTACATCATGCGCACTGAGCATCAGCTTGATCTGCCCAGGCGCCTGCAAGTCGAGTTCTCTCAGGCGATACAGCGACGCACCGACGACGCGGGGGGCGAGGTCACGCCGGACGAGATGTGGGAGATCTTCAACGACGAGTACCTGCCGAACCCAGACGCGCCGTGGGGGCGCTTCGAGCTGCTCTCGGTAGGCGAAGAGTCCAAGGTGGGTGGGCAGACCAGCGTCCACGTCGAGCTGACCGACTACGGCCGACCGATCCAGCTGTCCGGGACCGGTAATGGCCCGATCGCGGCGTTCTGTCAGGCGCTCGGATCACATGGAGTAAATGTGCGCGTCCTGGACTACGCCGAGCACGCCATGTCGTCCGGCGGAGACGCCTCCGCGGCGTCGTACCTGGAGTGCGGCATTGACGGCAGTGTCCTGTGGGGCGTTGGCATCGACCCGTCCATCGTGACGTCGTCGCTGAAGGCGATCGTGTCGGCTGTCAACCGGGCCTGTCGCGGCAAGACGCACGCCCACCCGTAGGGTTGGGCCTACGGTTCGTCGGCGGCGGCGAACGTGTGAGAGAGGAGCCCAGCTGTGGCGGAGCATCTGCGCTTGACTTTCCCGGAGAATCAGGTCACGGAACCGGTCATCTACCACTTGGTGAAGGACTATCACGTGGTCCCGAACATCCGGCGCGCTGCGATCGAGAGCCACTTCGGCTGGATGGTCGTCGAACTCGCTGGAGATCTCGACTCGATCGCCGCGGCCAAGAAGTACCTTGAGTCGCACGGGATCAGAATCGACAGCGCCGAAGGCGACATCGTCGAGGGCTAACTCCGGACGGCGATCTCCCCGTCGGCCCGCTCCTTGGTGAAGTACTCGTCGTAACGTCGTTGCGCGTCATCGCCGAACAGCAGCTCGCAGGCTTCCTGTATCCCGTCGGCATCCCTGATCGCGTCGTGGTCGATCACCAGCGCGATCTTCGACCGACGCCTCATGAAGTCCTCGAGCTTGGTGATCATCTCAGTCTTGGCCGCGTAGAACAGCTCGACTCGCACGTACTCGGCACCCTCGATGACGTCATCGGCCATGCTCGGGTCATCGCGGATCGCTTCGAGCATCGCGAAGGAGCGCAGCCCATACCGCCTCCACAACCGCGTCGACAAGGTCTCGAAGCTCGCTCGCCTGCGCAGCTTGTCCAGCCCCATCAGCCGCGCCTGGCGCTCGAACTCGTTCCTGGTCGCCTTCTTCGGCTCCCCGTACCAGGACTTCTTGTCCTTCTCCAGGCTGACTCCCAGGGACTTCACAAGAGCACAGACTTCGTTGCCGATGTTCACGCAGTCGGTCAGCTTCCCGCCGAAGACCGTGATCCATGACCGCGCGGAATCGGTCTCCATCGCGTGCTTGCGCGACAACGAGGTCCAGTCCGTCTTCTCGCTATCCATGACGGTGGCTTCGACGACCAATGGCCGCACTCCGCAGCGGGTCGCGATTATGTCAGCGGGCGTCAACGGCTTGTCCAGACTTAGCCGTGCGTTGATCTGGTCCAGCAAGTAGTCGCGATCATCCGTAGTGACTTGCGTGACCGGATCGCCAACACGGTCATCGGTCGTTCCGATCATGGATCTGGGGCCCATAGGAATCACGTAGAACAGACGCCCGGTGTCGTCGAAGAAGGCCAGAACGCGCTCACTGTCGCCGATTCTGGGCACTATCAGGTGGATCCCCTTCGAGAAGACGATCTTGTGCTTCGTGGCTATGTCCTGCTGACGGTTCAGTTCGTCGACGAAAGGCCCGGTGGCGTTGATGATCACTCTTGCGCTGGCCCGGTAGGTCGCGCCAGTGTCGGTGTCCCTCAGCTCAGCCTGCCATTTGTCCTGCTCTCGCGCGGCCGAGACCAGCTCCACGTAGTTGGCGCACACGGCACCGACGTTGAGCGCGGACCTAATGAAGCTGAACACGAACCGGGAGTCATTGTCGACTAGGTAGGCGTCCGAGTACTCGATACCCCCGGCAACGTTGGCCGTGTTGATAACGGGCTCGATCTGGGCGATCTTGTCCGTGCTGTGCATTCGGGGCGACTTGGTGAAGCAGCTGCCAATGAACCAGTACGCCGAAGCGCCCATAATCGCGAGCCACCTGTTGTACGGCGAATGCTCGCCCAACGCGGCTAGGAAGCGGATCTCCTTCAGGTTCGCGGGGTAGAACCGGATCAGGTGATTGCGCGAAACGCACAGCTTCCTGACCAGTCCGATCTCGTAGTTCTCCAGGTACTTGAAACCGCCCCACACTAGGTTCGACGACTCCATGGAAGTGAAGCCGGCGAAGTCTCCACGGTCGATGACGGCGACAGACGCACCCCTCGATGCCAGGGCGGCAGCGCTCACAGCGCCGTTGATACCCCCACCGACGATCAGGACGTCGAATTCCCCGCCGTCAAGCTTGGCGATGTTGCTGTCTCTTAGTCCCATGGTCGCCTCTTGTCTAGATCTCCTCGGGCACGAGCACGATCGCACCGGACGGGCATTCGTTCACGCAGATCCCGCAGCCCTTGCAGTAGTCCAGCTTGAACGCGTAGTCGCGGCCGTTGTCGCCTTCGGCGCTGCCGACCTCGAACTTCGAGACCGAGTTGTCCGGGCAAACCCCGAAGCAGTTGTCACAGTTGAAGCAGTTGCCGCACGACAGGCAACGCCGCGCCTCGAACACCGCATTCGACTCGTCGAGCCCGATCTTCACCTCGTCGAACGAGTTCATCCTGCGCGCTAGGTCCAAGCTCTCGCGAACCGTGCGAGGGGCGTCGGCGTAGTACCAGGTGTTGAGGCGGTCGAATGACGCGACCTCGGGACGGTCCGGATGGACGTATGGCTGCCCGCGCAGCCAACCGTCAATGTTGCGCGCGGCGAGCTTCCCATGGCCGATGGCCACCGTGACTGTTCGTTCACTGGGAACCATGTCGCCGCCCGCGAAGATGCCAGGCGACCCGGTCATCATGCGCGAGTCGACGTCAACTACACCGTCTTCGATCGTCAAGCCGGGGACTCCGTCAAGCAAAGACAGGTCGACTTCCTGCCCGAGCGCCAGAACGAGCGAATCAGCTTCGAGCTCCTCTATCTCCCCGGTCGGCTGCGGGAAACCTTTGTCGTCAAGTTCCATGCGTTCTACGGTCATGTGGCCGGCGTCCATGTGCTTGATCGTCGACAGCCACTTCATCAGGACGCCTTCCTCAAGCGCGCCCTCCACCTCGTCATCGTGCGCTGGCATGCGGTCCCGCGTCCGCCGGTAGACCACGACCGACTCTTCAGCGCCCAGCCGCTTGGCGGTACGCGCGGCATCCATGGCTGTGTTGCCGCCGCCGTACACGACGACGTGGCGCCCGAGCAGAGGCTTGTCCTGGCCTTCCATGCTCCGCAGGAGGCTGACCGCGTCCAGGACCTTGGCTGAGCTGCCCGCCGGGATGTAGGCGCGCTTGCCTATGTGCGCCCCTACCGCCAGGAACACGGCGTCGAACCCGCCACCCTTCTTCGCCTCCAGCACGTGGTCAACGCGGGTGTCAAGCTCCAGAGTCACGCCCATGTCGAGGATCCGCGCCACTTCCGCGTCGAGTACATCCCGCGGCAACCGATATGTGGGGATACCGAAGCGCAGCATCCCGCCCGCCTTCGGGCCGGCGTCCTTGATGACGACCTCATGACCTAGCAGCCTCAGGTGGTATGCGGCCGAAAGCCCGGACGGACCCGCGCCGATGACCAGTACGCGCTTGCCCGAATCCTGGGCCGCGACGGGGACGCGCCACCCCTCCCGGAGAGCCATGTCCCCGAGGAACTGCTCCACGGAGTTGATCCCAACCGGCTTGTCGAGTTGGCCACGATTGCACGCCTTCTGGCAAGGGTGATAGCAGACCCGTCCCATCACCGCGGGCATGGGGTTGTCCCGCGTCAAGATCCGCCAGGCGGCTTCGTAGTCACCACTCTCGGCCTCGAAGAGCCAGCCCTGGATGTTCTCCCCCGCAGGGCACGCGTCGTTGCAAGGGGGCAACGAATTTCGGTAGACGGGCCGTTTCGTCCGCCACGATCCAGTCTTGTTCGCCAGGCTGGATCCGACATCGAGCGTGATCGCGAACGGCTTGTCCATCACGACTCCTCCTCATCCGGCAGGAGCCCGTAGCGCTCGATGTTGCGATCGGCCGCCGCCTGAATCTTGGCGATGACCTCGGTGGCCGGCTCATCACCGAACAGATGGGAGTATCGCTTCTGCCTGCGCAAGTACTCGTCCACCGGGACGCGCCGCCTGATCTTCGAAACGCTAACCACTTCCCCATTTCTGGCTTCGAACACGGGGAAGACCCCAGATTCCTTGGCCAGCCTGGACAACAGGATCGTCTCCCGGGACTCCGATCCCCAGCCCAGAGGGCAGGGCACGAGGACATGCAGGTAGCGGGCGCCACGAATCGACATCGCTGTCGCGACCTTGTCCTCCAGATCGCGCAGGTCGGCCACAGTCGCGGTGGCGACGTAGGGGATTTCGTGAGCCATGGCGATTCTGGGCATGTCCTTGCCCTGTCCGAACTCATTCCCCGGATGCGGCCCGACGGCCTGTGTGGTCATGGTCTTCGCGGCCGGCGGCGTCGCACCGGATCGTTGAATACCGGTGTTCATGTAGGCGCCGTTGTCGTAGCAGATGAACAACACGTCATCGTTGCGGTCGAACATCCCCGACAGCGGTCCGAAACCGATGTCCACGGTGCCACCGTCGCCGGCCTGACCGACGACGCGGATGTCTTCTCGGCCCTTCGCCTTGAGAGCGGCCGCGACACCCGCCGCGACGGCCGCAGCGTTTCCGAATACCGAATGCAGCCAGGGGATCTGCCAGCTCGTCTCCGGGTACGGCGTGGTGAACACCTCCAGGCAGCCTGTCGCATTCACCGCGATGAGCTTGCCGTTGGTCGCGCGAACCGCCGCGTCGATCGCATAACGCGCGCCGAGCGCCTCACCGCACCCCTGGCACGCGCGGTGACCACTGGTGATCGCGTTGCTCCGGTCCGCGTCGGATTGAACGCTGCGTGCCGATTCGTCGACGAGCCGGTTCCCGACCGCGAATGATCCGACTTGGTAGAACTTGATTGGCGTATTCATCCGGTCCCCCCGGCGCCACCCGCAGGACCAAGGTCCCGCAGGATGTTCTCAGCCGCCGGGCCGGACCTGCGTTTCCCTCGTACTCGTTCAAGCTCTCGGTCCACCAGATCGTGACGCAGATTCAGGAAGGTTAGATCAGCCAGCCGACCAGCCTCAGCGTCGTTGATCATCCCGGACAGGGCACTCTTCAGGATCGGCCGCCCGCCCAGCCCGGCGATGACCGTGTACGTCTGGATCGGCAACCCCGCGAGCGCCGTTCGGACGTCGGCCGAGACGATCCCGCCGATCCCGACAGCGAATGCGCGCTCCAGGACCACGACCGTCTTGGCGCCAATCAGCGCATCGTGCACGGCGGCGACGGGGAAGGGCCGGAATGACTTCAGCCCAAGAACACCGATCTTGCGTCCATCGTCACGGAGTTCGTCTACGGCATCCTTGAGCGTGCCGAGCACCGAGCCGAGGGCGACAACGACGGTCTCCGCGTCCTCCAGCCGGTACGGCCCAACCAGTCCCCCGCTCGCGCGCCCCGTCACTTCCTCGAACTCCGCGGCTATCTGAGGGATCTCCTCCAGAGCCTGCATCTGCCGCACATGTGCCAGAAACCGGACTTCGGTGAAAGCCTCCGGACCGACCATCGCGCCGATTGACACAGGGTCGTCCGGATCGAGCACTTCCTGGGGCTCGAACGGTGGCAGGAACTGGTCGACCATCTCGGCTGTGGGGATGTCTACGTCCTCGAACGCGTGCGTCAGGATGAACCCGTCCATGCACACCATGACCGGCAGCGAGACCGACTCGGCCAGGCGGAATGCCTGGATGTGCAGATCGGCAGCCTCCTGGTTGTCTTCCGCGAAGAGCTGGATCCAGCCGCAATCGCGCTGGCTCATGCTGTCGGTCTGATCGTTCCAGATGTTGATCGGGGCGCCGATCGCCCTGTTGGCCACTGTCATGACGATAGGCAGCCCTAGGCCTGATGCGTTGTACACGGCCTCCGCCATGAACAACAGACCCTGACTGGCCGTGGCTGTGTAGGTACGCGCCCCCCCTGCGGACGATCCGATCGCGACGCTCATGGCGGAGAACTCACTGTCGACGTTGACGAACTCGCAGGGCGATAGCTCACCGGACTTCACCAGCTTGCTGAGTGCTTCGACGATGTGGGTTTGAGGGGAGATGGGGTACGCGCAGATCACTTCCGGGTGGCACAGGCGCACCGCTTGGGCAACTGCCTGTGAGCCTTCAATCTGTCGACGCATGCGCCCGGTCCTTTCGCTTCGAGCTGACATGGTCATAGGCCTCGCGAGCTCCGGCCTCATTCGCCCTGGCGACATCCTCCCGGAATCGCTCGCTGATCGCCTCGACTACATCCTCCAGCGAGACTTCCCGAATCATGGCGGCCAACCCGCCGAGGAGAACCGCGTTCGGCAGGGGCCTGCCTACGTGCCTCATGGCGATCTCCGTCGCCGACACGGTGACCAGCCGCTCGGGATCATGAGCGGCCGCGAACTCCCCAAGACCCAGGTCTTCGAACGACTTGTTCGTGTTGACGATCACGTAGCCCTCCTGGGGAAAGCCCGACAGAAGGTCCACCGAATGCAGCAGTGTGACGTCTTGGATCACCAGGGCGTCAGGCACAATAATCGGCTCCCGGATCCTGATGGGCTTGTCGCTGATCCTGCAGTACGACACCACTGGCGCCCCCGTGCGCTCCGAACCGAAGTTCGGGAACGCCTGGGCGAACCGCCCGCCCTTGAACGCGGCAACCGATAGCAGCTCCGCGGCGGTCACTACACCCTGACCACCTCGACCGTGGACCCTGACCTGGAACACGGCGCCTCCTCATCAAACGCCGCCGAGCTGGTCACCCGGTTGCGCATTTCACCCTAGTCAGTCAAGGGGTGGGAAGCATGCCGTTGAAGCGGTCAGTCCAGATCTACCGCCCGTCCGAAGTCGGCACCGATCTCGCGAGTGATCTCGTCGGCAATTCCCGACGGTATAGCCGAATCAACGGTCAGAACGGTCAAGGCCTGCCCACCGGCGCCTGTTCTGCCGACCTGCATCCCAGCGATGTTGATGGCCTCGTCGCCGAGAATGTGGCCCAACTGCCCGACGACACCGGGCCGGTCTTCGTGCCCGAGAAAGAACATGTGCTCGCTGATAGCTACGTCCAGGTCGACTCCGTCAACTTCAACGAGTTTCAGCTCGTTGTGGGGTCCGACGACTGTGCCACCAACCAGCGACGAATTCCCGTCGGCCAGTGTGGTCCTGACGCGGACCTCCAAGCGATGGTCGGGGCTCTCAGCGTCAGTGATCAGGCAGACGTGGATGCCACGTTCCTTCGCCATCACCGGGGCGTTGACGTATGAAACCGGATCGTCAACCAGTTGTCCCAGAATCCCCTTCAGAGCCGCCAGCTCAAGGACGCGCACGTCCTCAGTGGCAACTTCACCCAAGACTTCTACGTCCACCCGCTCGATCGCCCCGGCGGACAGCGCGCATGCGATGGACCCGAGTTGCTCGGCCAAGGGAAGCAGCGGCTTGACACATTCCGCCAGGACTCCGCCCTGGACGTTCACGGCGTCGGGGACGAGCTCTCCCTCCAGCGCTAGCCGTACCGATCTGGCTACCGACAGACCAGCCTTCTCCTGGGCCTCATCCGTGCTAGCTCCCAAGTGGGGAGTGGCCACGACGTTCTCCAGAGCGAACAACGGCGAGTCCGTGCAGGGCTCTTTGGAGTAAACGTCAACGCCAGCGCCAGCCACACGTCCTTCAACGATCGCCTCGTAAAGTGCCGCCTCATCCACGATGCCGCCCCGCGCGGCGTTGATGATGCGGACGGTGGGCTTCACCTTGCGCAACGCGTCATCGCCGATGAGTCCGAGCGTCTCGGAGGTCTTTGGCAGATGGACGGTGATGAAGTCCGACTCGGCCAGCAGCTCATCCAGTTCGACGATCTTCACGCCGAGCTGGGCGGCGCGAGCTGGCTGCACGAACGGGTCATAGGCGATGATCCGCACTCCGAACGAACTGATCCGCTGAGCGACCAGAGTCCCGATCCGTCCGAACCCGACTATCCCTACGACCTTGTCCGCCATTTCCACGCCGCTGAACTTCGACCGTTTCCACTCGCCTCGGGCGAGCGCCTCGTTGGCGGGAACGATGTTGCGGGCGCAGGCCAGAATCAGTGCTACTGCAAGTTCAGCCGCGCTCACGACGTTGGACGTGGGCGCGTTGACAACCATGACACCGGCCTGTGTGGCTGCCTTGACGTCGACGTTGTCCAGACCGACACCGGCACGGGCGATCACCTTCAAGTTGCGGGCGGCCGCTAGGGCTTCGGCATCGACCTTCGTGGCGGACCGGACGAGGATGGCGTCAACGTCAGCGATCGCCGGCAGCAACTGCCCCCGGTCAGACCCGTCGCAGTACCTCACTTCGAACTCGGGGCCCAAGGCCTCGACCGTCGCGGGCGATAGTTCTTCCGCGATCAACACGATCGGTTTCGTCACGGCGGCTCCCAGCGTGCGGTTGTGGCGAGTCGCGACGCCCATTCCGGCGGCGCGAACCCCGGACGCTTGGGATTCTACCCACCGGCCTGATAGCGACTGCTGCTACGTTCCGATCGTGGCCTGGGCAGACGACGTGATCTGGTGGCAGGTGTACCCGCTCGGCTTCACGGGCGCCCATCCTGGCGGGGCCATCGGCCGGACTCTGCGCTATCTGGAGCCGTGGTTGGACTACGCCATCGAACTGGGCTGCTCCGGTCTGGCGCTGGGCCCAGTGTTCGAATCTGAGTCGCACGGGTACGACACGATCGACCATTTCCGAATCGATCCGAGGTTAGGCGCACAGGAGGACTTCGACAGCCTCGTCACCGCTGCTCACGACCGGGGGATGCGTGTCCTGCTCGACGGCGTGTTCAACCACGTCGGTCGTGGACATGCCCAATTCCAGGCGGCCCTCGAAGCCGGTCCCGAGTCGGAGGCGGCCCGCTGGTTCCGCCTCCAGCGAAGGGAACCCGAACCGGTGTACGAGGCGTTCGAGGGCCATGAGGACCTGATCAACCTGAACCACTCCGAGCCATCAGTCGCCGACTACGTCTCGCGCGTCATGGAGTACTGGCTCGACCGCGGAGCCGATGGCTGGCGACTCGATGCCGCCTACGCGGTCCCTGTCCAGTTCTGGCAGACCGTGACCGGCCGGGTCCGGGACAGGCGACCTGAGGCGTGGTTCTTGGCTGAAGTCCTTCACGGCGACTACGCGGAATTCGCTGCCGAGTCCGGCGTGGATTCGGTGACGCAATACGAGTTGTGGAAGGCGACGTGGAGCAGCCTCAACGACGTCAACTTCTTCGAGCTCGCCTGGGCGATTGAGCGCCACGACGGTTTCGCCGAGCAATTCCTGCCGCTCACGTTCGTCGGCAACCACGACGTCACCCGCCTGGCCAGCGTGCTGAACGATCCCCGGCACATAGGCCACGCCCTGGCGATACTGTTCACAATCGCCGGCATCCCATCGGTCTACTACGGCGACGAGCAGGCCTTCCAGGGCGTGAAGGAGGAGCGGTTCGGCGGCGACGATGCCGTCCGGCCCGAGTTCCCCGCCTCCGCGGAGGATCTCGCACCATTTGGCTGGCCGACCTACCGGCTGCACCAGGAACTGATCGCCCTAAGGCGGCGGCACCGCTGGCTGACCTGTTGCTCCACGACGCAGCTCCACCTGACGAACGCGGCCTTCGCCTACCGGTCCACCGCGCGCGACGGCGACGGCTCGTTGACTGTCCTGCTGAATCTGTCAGACGATCCCGTGCGCTTCCCGGTTGACCTGGGTGGCACCCGCACCGAGGCCGAGTCCGGTCGGGCGGACGACCCCGCACTCGTCGACGGGCACGGCTGGCGGATCCTGGTCGAGGCTCCGTGACCCGATGCCCCCTCATCCGCAGGTTCAGTCGAGCCGCTCACGATCCGACAATGGTGTTGTGGGTTCGCTGAGTACTGTGCGACGCCGTCGAATGAGTGCCGCCGCGGGAGCCGCGATCGTCGCTGCCGCCTTGGGCGCGAGCATCGTCACCGCACCCGTAGGTGCAGCGCCTGTGGCGGCGAACGCCAATCCGGCTCGCCAAGCGTCGGGCACGTCGGTTTCCGGTACAGTGCCGGGCACGAACTGCCCACTGTTCCCCGCCAACAACTACTGGCGGACGCCGATCAGGGACGCCAAGGTCCACCGCCGCTCGAAGCGGTGGGTGCGCGCGATCGGCGGCGGGAAGCTGCACCCTGACTTTGGTCCATCGTTCGGAGAACAAGCCATCCCATACGGGATTCCGTTCAACGTCGTGCGGAACGCCCACGTCACCGCGCGAGTGACCTTCGACTACGACGACGAGAGCGATCACGTCCGTTACCCTCTCGGGTCTGACATCGTCCTCGAAGGTGGACCCGGCGCCGACGGCGATCGTCACGCGATCATCGTCAACGCGGACACTTGCACCCTCTACGAGACCTGGGCCACCGAGCGCCGCGGCTCACGCTGGCACGCCGGATCGGGGGCAGTGTGGGATCTGCGCTCCAACGCACTGCGGCCAAGGGAGTGGACGTCGGCCGATGCGGCGGGCCTGCCGATCCTGCCGGGGCTGCTGCGATACGACGAAGTGCGCGCGGGCAAGGTCAAGCACGCGATTCGCTTCACCGCGCCCGTGACCCGCGACCGGTTCATCTGGCCCGCCCGTCATCGGGCCGGGGCGACCGACAGCGCGGGCTACCCGCCGATGGGCGCCCGGTTCAGGCTGAAGAAGTCCTTCTCTCTGGTCGGCTGGTCCCGGGACGCCCGGGTCGTACTGAAGGCGATGAAGAGGTTCGGGCTGGTTCTAGCGGATAACGGCGCCGCCTGGTACTTCCAAGGAACGTCCGACGAGCGTTGGCCTGTGGCCTTGGTCAGCGAACTCAAGCAGATCCCGGCGCGTTCGTTCGTGGCTGTCGCGACCGCCGGGATGAAGATCCGTCCCTGGTCAGGCCGCGCTCGTCGGCCGTAGCCCGGCCCCAGCCGATTCGGCCGACTTGACCCGGGGTCGATCGCAACCGCCGAAGTAGGATTGGTGAATGGACTGGTGGAGGCATCCCAGCGCACGCCTGGTCGCCGGGTGTGTCGCTGCGGCCCTGAGTCTCGCTTTGGCCGCCGCCGCGACCGCGCCCGTGGTCACTGCGGCACCGGAGCAGACGGCGCCCCCAGCCCGGGAAACCGGGCGAGCGGCCCCCGGGAAACTCGCATCCGGACTGCCTCCTGTGCCGGGACGTCGCATGTTCGCGGCGAGCAGTCCGTTCAACCAGCTGATTCCCAGATCCGCGCCCGTACATCCAAGCTCCGCTGAACTCGTCGCACGGCTGTTCCGTCGCGCGCGCTCCAGCCCTCCGGTCGTGGCCGTGTCCCAGTGGTCCGTTCCAGTCCTCCGCGCCCGGAAGGGCACGAAACGCCAGTCCGTGACACTGACCGCGAACTGGTCACCGTACGCGCGCATGGTTGGCGTTCCCATCCCACGGGGCGCCAGACCCGACCCGCAGGGGGACGGCCACCTGGCCATAATCGCTCCCGGCAAGAAGTGGCTCTGGGAACTGTGGCAGGCCCGACGCAAGGGTGGCCGCTGGCTGGCGTCCTGGGGAACCCGTATCCGGTTGGCATCCTCCGGGGTCCATCGTCGGGGGCTCTCGGCCCGTGGGTCGGGCTTCGCCTTGACCGCCGGACTCATCTGGCCCCGTGAACTTCGGCGAGGTCGCATCGCCCACGCTCTACTGTTTTCGGCCCATCCAACCAGGCGGACCACGTTCGTGGCCCCGGCGACGGAATCTGACGGCACAAGTCGCTCGGCCCTGGCTCTCCCAGAAGGTGCACGACTGCGCTTGGATCCGGCGGTCGACCTGAGCGCGTTCGCCATGACCCGTAAGGAACGAGTCATCGCCGTCGCCCTTCAGCGCTACGGAATGTTCCTCGGGGACGATGGCGGCAGCGTCGTCAGCCTCTACCAAGTCAATCCTTCGTCGTTCCGGAAGGCAGTTGTCGGAAGACAACCCTGGCGGCTGTACGACGGCGTGGCGGAGTTGCCTGGGATCCCGTGGGACAGGCTCCAAGTCCTCGACTACCAAGGCTCGGAAAGGCGTGTGGACACCGACCGCCTTCGCGTCACCGACCCCAGGATCTACCGATAGGCGCCGCGCGACGTGCGAACTGCCTCTTGATGATCTTGTTGCGCTTTCGGCCACTTCAGATACGCCAAGCGGCCACATTTGGCCGTTTTCGCTACAAGATCACTTGGGGGCTGGATTCGGTCCGGAAACGGCGTGCACCCCGGCCTGGCGACAGACACGTTTGATGGCACGAAGCCACCCGCTTCCTTGGGCCAGCCAGACCCGGGCTAACCCAATCCTGAACTCCACGCAGCAGAGCCGCAAACCGGGCTACCTAGATACTCACTGTCGCTTGTGTCGGAACGGCCGCAAACACACGGCGTCGTACGAGCGGCGATCAATGCGGGAGCTTCTGGAGGAACGAGGCTAGCCAAGGAACCTGTGCCTCAGGTTCTATAGACAGGTGGAACGGGCCAAGAACTAGGCGGGAGACAACGCATGCACTGGAACAAGGGCCTAGTGGCCGCGTGGGTGGCCCTGTTGTGGAGCTGGATCCTGGGCGGATGGTGGATGGTGGACGCCGCGCTCCCCTCCTCGGGGATCAGAGACCCAAACTACTTCTGGGTGATGCTCGCGGGAGTCACGCCCCCGCTCGCACTCACCGCCATCTGCGTGGTCATCCAGTCGTCCCCAAGCGCTCGCTTCAAGGTCCGCCTGGTCTGCACGCTGCTGTTCGCCGTCTACGCGTTCGGCCTGTTCATCCTCGGGTTGTACTTCATGCCTGCACTGGCAGCGTCTGTGATCTCGACCATCCAAAGCAGGGTGCCGCGCGAGCAGTAGGCGGGACCTAGCGCGCGGCGGTGCCTTCGACGTAGTCGTCGTCCTGGGTATCCACCCAGGCCATCAGCTTGCGCAGCTCGCGCCCGGTCCTCTCGATCGGGTGCTTCTCGGCCCTCGCACGCAGAGCCTTGAACTCAGGCGCACCGGCATCCTGGTCGTCGATGAACCGTTGAGCGAACTTGCCAGACTGAATGTCAGCCAGCACCGCCGACATGTTCTGCTTCACCGCTTCGCTGATGACCCGAGGGCCGCTGACGTAGTCGCCGTACTCGGCGGTGTCAGAAATGCTCCAGCGCTGCTTGGCGATGCCGCCTTCATACATCAGATCCACGATCAGCTTCAGCTCATGAAGGCACTCGAAGTAGGCGACCTCGGGCTGGTAGCCAGCCTCGACGAGCACTTCGAATCCGTACTGCACGAGCTGCGACGCTCCCCCACACAGGACCGCCTGCTCACCGAACAGGTCGGTCTCGGTCTCCTCAGTGAACGTCGTCTCGATGCCACCCGCGCGCAAAGCGCCGAGGGCCTTCGCGTACGAAAGCGTCAGCGGCCAGGCGCTGCCCGTCGCGTCCTGCTCGACGGCGACGATGGCCGGAACGCCGCGGCCTGACTCATACTCCCGGCGCACTAGGTGGCCAGGGCCCTTCGGTGCGACCATGCACACGTCCACATCGGCGGGCGGCTTGATGTAGCCGAACCGGATGTTGAACCCGTGCGCGAAGAACAACGCGTCGCCGGACTGCAGATTCTCCGCGATGGCGTCGGCGTACAGGCCCCGCTGGGCGGGGTCCGGCACGAGCACCATGATCACGTCGGCTTCAGCGACGGCCGTGGCCGGATCCACGACGCGAAGTCCGGCTGCCTCTGCCTTCTCACCGCTTCTGGAGCCCGGCTGCAAGCCAACACGGACGTCAACGCCGGAATCACGCAAGTTGAGCGCGTGAGCGTGACCCTGCGAACCGAATCCGAGGATCGCCACGACGCGGTTCTGGATGACCGACAGGTCCACGTCGTCTTCGTAGTACAGGGTTGCCACTCGAATTCCTCCTCCAAGGTCTGCCGCGGCCAGGCTACTTGCCGCCGCGATCTGTCCAATTCCCAGGCCCGCGCGGTCAGGCCTTGCGCGAAGACCTGTCAGTGATCGACTTGCCGCCCCGGCTCACAGCCACTGCCCCCGACTGGACAAGCTCCTTGATCCCGAACGGCTCCAGGACCCGCAACAGTGCCTCCAGCTTCCCCCGGGTACCGGTCGCTTCGATCGTCACGGCGTCCGGCGCGACATCAACGACCTTCGCGCGGAACAGGGCCGCGACGTCCAGGACGTGGCTGCGAACCTCCAGATCGGCACGGACCTTGACCAGGATCAGCTCGCGCTGGACGCTGTGATCGGAGTCGAGTTCCACGATCTTGATGACGTTGACGAGCTTGTTGAGCTGCTTTGTGACCTGCTCCAGTCGTTGCCCGGAGACATTGACCACGATCGTCATCCGCGATGTGCCGGGCCGTTCGGTCGGTCCGACCGCCAGCGACTCGATGTTGAACCCGCGCCTTGCGAACAGGCTCGCGATCCGAGCCAGGACGCCCGGCACGTCCTCAACCAGGACCGAGACAGTGTGCCGTGACATTAGTCCTCCCGCTCCCACTTGGGCGCCAAATGCCGCGCCACCTTGATGTCGTCGTTACTCGTGCCGGCCGCGACCATAGGCCAGACCATCGCGTCCTTGTGGACCTTGAAGTCGACAACCACTGGCTTGTCGTTGATCGCCATCGCCTGCTCGATCGTCGAGTCGACGTCGGCCTCAGCCGAGCACCGAAGTCCGGCAGCACCGTACGCCTCGGCGAGCTTGACGAAGTCCGGAAACTCGTGGGATCTCAAGTCGGTACTGGAGTAGCGCTGGTTGTAGAACAGCGTCTGCCACTGCCGCACCATCCCGAGACTGGAGTTGTTGATCAGCGCGACCTTGATGGGGATCTCGTTGATCGTGCACGTGGCCAGCTCCTGATTGGTCATCTGGAAGCACCCGTCACCGTCGACGACCCAGACCGTCGTGTCCGGACACCCAACCTTCGCGCCCATGGCCGCCGGGATCCCGTACCCCATGGTGCCCAATCCGCCCGACGTGAGCCATCGGCGCGGTTGCTGGAAGTTCAGGAACTGGCTGGCCCACATTTGGTGCTGCCCGACGCCGGAGGCGTAGATGGCTTCTGGTCCAACCAGGGCGGCGAGCCTCTGGATCACGTATTGGGGCGACAGCGTGCCGTCGTGCGGATCCTCGTAGCCCATGGGGTAGGTCTCGCGCCAGTGATCGACGGTGGACAGCCAATCGGTGTAGTCCCCGGCCTGGTTGGCGCCGGTCTCGGCCCGCAGCGCGATCAACAGCTCGGACAGAATCTCCCGGGCGTCCCCGACAATGGGCAGGTCGACCGCCACGCTCTTACCGATCTCCGCGGGATCTATGTCAGCGTGGATCACCTTGGCCCTGGGCGCGAACGAACTCAGCTGACCGGTGACCCGGTCGTCGAACCTGGTACCGATCGCGAAGATCAGGTCCGCGCGCTGCAGCGCCCCGACAGCAGCCACCGTGCCGTGCATCCCCGGCATGCCGTAGTTCAGGCGGTGACCGTCGGGAAACGCCCCGATCCCCATCATCGTCGTGACGACGGGAATGCCCGCGAACTCAGCCACGTGCATCAGTTCCGTCGCCGCGTCCGCCAGCACGACTCCCCCACCGGCGAGTAGGACTGGCCGACGGGCCTTGACGATCATCCGGGCGGCGTCGCGAATCTGCTTGGAGTTGGGGTGAATCTTCGGGCGGTATCCAGGCAGATCCAGTTGCTCCGGCCACGCGAACGTCGTAGGTGCCTGCAGCGCGTCCTTGGCGATGTCCACTAGGACCGGCCCAGGGCGCCCCGTTCCCGCGATGTGGAAAGCCTCGGCGATCGCTCGCGGAATGTCGTCTGGGTTCGTGATCAGGTAGTTGTGCTTGGTGATCGGGAACGTGATGCCGCGGATGTCTGCCTCTTGGAAGGCGTCTGTCCCGATCGCCGGACTTGCCACCTGGCCCGTGATCGCCACCATGGGAACTGAGTCCATGTGCGCGTCCGCGAGCGCGGTAACAAGGTTGGTTGCCCCAGGCCCCGACGTCGCCATGCACACTCCAACGCGGCCGGTCGCTATCGCGTACCCCTCAGCCGCGTGCCCGGCCCCCTGCTCATGGCGCACGAGGATGTGACGGATCTGCGCCGAGTCCATCAACGGGTCGTAGGCGGGCAGGATCGCTCCTCCGGGAATGCCGAAGACGACCTCGACCCCGGCGTGCTCCAAGGACGCCACCAGACTCTGCGACCCCGTCATGTGCTGCACCATTCGGGACCCTCCTTCCTGCATACCGCCGCTCCTGCGGCGACGTCGTCGCGAACTGTACGCCGCCGCCTCGTCCGTTGCCCTCGCCCGCCAAACGAATGGGGACCCAGCAACGAAAAACCCCCCGGCCCTATTGGGGCACCGAGGGGTCGCGCGTCAGCGGGTGGCCGACGCGCTACGTAACTACGAGGCGATGTGATCGCACGGGGCAATCCTCGGCCTGGCGGGGGCATCGTGTCAAATCAGGGGGTCGGCGGTCCAGCCAGCCCTGACTTTGCGGCCGTTCCCGACAAACGCGCCCTTTGGGGTACAGGCGCGCCCGTTGCAACGGTCGCGTCCTTCAGTAACGGGTGTTTCTTCCGGGAACGGCAGTGAGTATCTAGGTAGCTCGGTTTGTGGCTCTGATGCGTGGAGTTCAGGATTGGGTTAGATGATCCACGCCGAGCACCGGAAGCTGCTGCGCCTGCGTGACGACGAGGGTCTACCCGACGAGTTGATGTGCACCATCCAGCGTGAACTGGATGTGCGACTCAAGGCCAACGAGCTGCCGCGTTGATCGTCCGAGAACTTCTGGGTAACCGCAAGCCTCCCCACCGTGGCGTCCGGCCCCCACCAAAGGAACTACAACTGCCGGGCTTTCGCGGTCAGGAAACCGCGAATGATCCCCAGGCTGTACGGATCGGCGATGTGGGTAAGAAACGATTGGAAATCGACCGCCGCGTGCGAATCTGCCGTGTCGGAGATGATGCGGGCGATGCCGAAACGTGCGCCGTGTTCGTAGGCCACCTGCGCCACGGCCGCTCCCTCCATCTCCACACAGATGGCGTCGGGGAGCCGTCGGCGCAGATCCTCCCTGAGCTTTCCGTCGGCGACGAACTGGTCGCCGCTGAGCATGAGTCCCCGGGTGACCACCGGGTTGGCCACCCCGAGGCGGTGTCGGACTTCCTCGGGAAGTTCGGTCAATAGTTGGTGGCGCAGGTAATGTTCGGCGCTTCGTTGCAGCTCCTCCGTCAGCACAGGATCTGTTGGGATCCGGGTGACTCCCAGGAACGGAAGTTCATGGCGAGGGAATAGTGGTCGGGCATCCATGTCGTGTTGAACGAGTTCGTCGGCCACGATCACGTCGCCGATCCCACGGTCCGGGTCGACTGCACCGGCGAGTCCTATGAACACGAGCTCGGCGGGGTCGTAACGGGACAGCAACTGAGTGGCCGTAGTGGCTGAGGCGACCTTGCCCCATCGGGACCACACCGCTACCACCGGACTGCCCCACAACTCTCCCGCGTAGAACTGCCGCTCGCCGATCCTCTCGGACCGCACGCCGGTCATCGAGCTGAGCAACGCGTCGATCTCTTCCTGCATGGCGGCCATCAGGGCGATTGGGCGCATGGCCCAAGTGTTCCAGAGTCCTGAGGAATAGACCCGGCAGTTACTCAGCGGTCGGTGCGCGAAGTGGTCGAAGATCAGCCGCAGCGCGGGATTCTCGACTGCGGCCTGTTTCCCGTCGATAGGCTGCGGCTGTGGCCGATGCAGAGAGCTTGATCAGAGATCTGGGCCTACAACAGCACCCCGAGGGTGGTTGGTTCGCAGAGATCCACCGTAGCCAACACCAGGTGACCCGCTCCGATGCTGCCGTGCGAGTAGCCGGAACGTTGATCTACTACCTGTTACGCGCTGGCGAACACAGCACCTGGCACCGGGTGGCGTCCGAGGAGATTTGGAACCACGTGGCGGGTGATCCCCTAAGCCTGTATACCCACCCCGGCGAACTCGTGGAGACCGTGCTGGGTACACCGCCGGATCTGCCAGCCGCCGGAGTCGTCGACGCGGGTGTCTGGCAGGCGGCCCGCAGCAGGGGGACCTTCACCCTCGTGACGTGCGCTGTGTGTCCCGGCTTCGACTTCGCGGACTTCGAATTGCTCTCCCCTGAATCGACCGACCGCGCGACATTGGCGCAACTGCCAGGCCTCGGCTTCCTCGCGTGATGAGCAGACTTTCGGTGCCGGGAGGCCCCGGCCACACTTCGCGCTCACTTTGTGTGAGGCACCTCGCCGCGGTGGTCGCCCGGGGCCATAGCCAAAAGGACAGGAGTCCTCTGCCTGATCGAGGCAGGAAAGCGGGCGACCGAGACACTCAGTGTGGCCGCCCATGGTCGCGCAGCCACGTCGCGATCTCAGCAACGGCAGCGTCGCCAGTGGCGGCCCTCACCGCGAAGTCGACGGCTCCAGCTTCGTCACCTTGAACGATTACGCCGTTGCATTCGCAGAAGAGTAACGCGGTAACGAATGCCGTGCGCTTGTTTCCGTCGATGAATGCGTGACCCCTAGCCAGAGCCACCAGGTACCTCGCGGCCAGCGCCGGAACGTCGTTGACACCTTCGTACATCCAAGCGTTGCGGGGTCGGAGTAGCGCGGATTCCAGCGCGCCCGCGTCGCGTACTCCAGGTGTCCCGCCATACCGGGCCAACTGGTCAGCGTGGATCGCGGTGACAACCGACGGGTGAACCCACTCGGGTTCGCTCACCGGTCCGCCAACGCTTTCAACGCATTCCTGTAGCGGGCGTTCACCTTCTCCATGGCCTGGATCTGCTTCTCGACCTCCGGGTCGAACACGGACAACGTGATCTCACCCGCAGCGGATTCCAGCAGTGTCAGATAGTCGCCCTCCCCCACGCCCACGGCCTCGATGACGCTCCTGGGAAGGAGCACTCCAAGCGACCCGCCGATCCGGCGCACCTTCAACTTCGCCATACGATGATTATAACCTTTGTTACACCTGATGCGCAGGGCCGCGGCCCGTGACTAGCACGCGATCCCGCGAGCCACGCCACGACGGCAATTCGACCGTTCCTTCTCGCAGGCACGAGCGAGGCGGCAGGATCGGGGGGTGACACGTCGGCTGTACTTCATAGGCCGCTGGAGCGCCCAGCACGCCAAACTCGTGCTGGCCATGTGGATCATCGCCCTCGTGGCCCTAAGCGGCGCGAACATGGCAGTCCCCCAGTCTGGTCGGCAGGAATTCTCCCTAGAGGGAACCGATAGCGCGACCGCGTTGACGCTGATGAGCAGGGCTTTCCCTGGAGTCGCCTCGGACGCCAGCCCAGTGGCGATCTCGGCGGATATGAGCCTGGCCAGCGGCGACGGCAAACAGATACTCGATAACGTGTCCAAGTCCGTCACGCGGATCCACGGCGTAGTCAGCGTGACCGGACCAGCGGAACAACCGAGCCTTCTATCTGACGACAAGAAGACCGCGATACTCAACGTGACGGTCAATGATCGCTATATCGGCCAGCCGGACAAGGCCCGGGAGATTCTGGATACGGCGACCAAGGAAGCGCAGGCGATATCGCCGACAGCCAAAGTTGCCATGGGAGGAATTCTCGGCGAAGCGATCTCGAGCACCGACACCAAGAAGAGCGAGATACTGGGCCTCATCGCGGCTGTCATCGTCCTGTTAATAGCACTGAGACGCCCCGAGGCGGCGTTCATTCCCATCGTCAACGCGATCTTCGCCGTGGGGTGCGGACTGGCGATAGTGAGCCTTCTCGGCCGCATTGTCCTCATTCCCAACGTCGCGGCAACACTGGGAACGATGATCGGGCTCGGCGTTGGGATTGACTACGCGCTGTTCCTGGTGACCCGTCACAGGGTCATGTTGCTCAAGGGCTTCGAAGTGGCCGACTCAGCCGGTCGCACAGCGGGCACGGCCGGGGCGGGCATGGTGTTCGCCGGCAGCACCCTGATCCTGGCGGTGTGCGGTCTGTCGCTGACAGGAATCTCATTCCTGGCCTGGCTCGGCTACTCGGCCGCGATCGTGGTTGCCGTGGCAGTCGCGGCGTCCCTCACCCTGGTCCCAGCCATCTTCGGGCTGCTTGGCAAGAGAGTCCTCCGCAAGAAGCAGATTCACGCCATCCACGAGGGCGACACGCACTTGGACGAAGGATCCTGGGCTCGGATAGCGGACTCGGTGACGAGTCGGCCATGGCGCTACGCGGTGACCGCTACTGTCGTCCTGCTCATCCTGGCCAGTCCGATGGCATCGATGTCGTTCGGTCAGGCTGATGACTCAGCCCTGCCTCCCGATACGACCGCCTATCAGGCCAACCAGATGATGGTCGACGCGTTCGGCCCAGGTTCGGTTGGGCCACTGCTCGTAGTCGTGCAGATGAACCGAGCGGCTGAGCCGCCCAAGAACGCGAAGCTATCGTCCGGCTCCGGGGATCCCCGGGCACAGGACCCCCGGCTGACCAGGCTGGCGGCCGACCTTGCCAAGACACCCGGCATCGAGAACGTCAGTCCGCCCTATGTCAGCCCAGACGGAGGAGTCGCGGGCATCAAGGTAACCCCAACTACAGGGCCAGCCGATCCCGCGACGCAAGCTCTAGTTGAAGCTCTGCGCGCGAAAGTCCTACCCCAGGATACGAAGGGGGAGGACATGAACGCGCACGTCGGCGGGCTCACGGCTCTGCAGATGGACTTGACCGGCCAGATCGGTGAACGACTGCCGTACTTCATCATCGGGGTGGCTACGCTCTCGGCCCTGCTGCTGATGGTCGCGTACCGCTCCTTGGTCATCCCCATCAAGGCTGCCGCGATGAACCTGATCTCAATCTCCGCCGCATACGGCGTTGTCGTCGCGGTCTTCCAATGGGGCTGGGGCGCTCACTTGATAGGCATAGAAGAACTGGTTCCCATCGAATCGTATGTACCGATGATGATGTTCGCCGTCCTCTTCGGCCTGTCCATGGACTACGAGGTGTTCCTGCTGACGTCGTTCCAGGAGCACTGGTCCCGCACCGGGAACATGGTCGCCTCGGTGCGGCGCGGGCTGACCGACACCGGGCAAGTCGTGACGTCGGCGGCCTCCATCATGGTCGTGGTCTTCGCGTCGTTCATCCTCGTGCCAAACGCGATAGTGAAAATGTTCGGCATCGGGTTGAGCACGGCTGTTCTCGTCGACGCCACGATCGTGCGGTGCATCTTGGTCCCGGCTCTCATGGTGCTGGCAGCCAAGTGGACCTGGTGGCTCCCGAGGTGGCTGAACCGGATCGTTCCCGCCCTGCACGTCGAGGGTGACCCGTCTGAGCTTGAGTCGATCCACCGACCCCATGACGAGCCGCCGCCGGAAACCACGGATGTCAAGGCGCGACCCTCGACGCCCCTTCTGCCAATCCTGATAGGCGTATTCGTCGCGTGGTTCGTCGGAAGCCGGATGAGGCAACCCGCCGACTCCGCGCCGTTCCAGGATGTCGCCATAGCGGTCGCGGCTCTCGGCGGAGGCCTCGCGGTCTGGCTGCCTCGCAGCCTCGCCGGGTCGGGGCGCCTGCCGGGCGTGAGGATACTGGTGATGCTTTGCGGGGCGGTCTGCGTCGGTATCGGCTACGGAATACTCGGCATCGTGATCGCGCCTGTCGCCCAGGTCCCAGGACGTATGGCCGCTTGGGCGCTGCTTGGGACCGCCCTCCTTGCGACACTGCCCAAACTGCGGAGCTACGGCCTTCCCTTGATGGTCGGCGGCATCATCATGACTGTGACGTTCGCTTCGTCCGCGGCCGAGTCCTCGGGCAGCGCCGGAGATCTCGTGCTCAGCGCAATGGTCCCGGCGGCGCTGGCTGGCACCGTCGCGCTCCTGGTGCGCAGGATCATGGACTCGGCGAAGGATTCGCGTGACTATCCGGCCGAGCGCAAGTCCCGCCACCGCGAACACCCGACGAGCGTCTCATCATGAAGCGCCTGCTCATCGCCGCGATTTCCTTATCCCTTGTGGGCATCGCGATCCTGGCTGGCCCTTCGGCCACGGGCCGACAGCCCCAAGCATCAGGTGACTCCGGAACTGGGTCCAGCCCGGCGGGCTCGGCGCCCTGGTCCGCGACCAACGCGCTGGCCGGAGACAGCAACACCCCGGCCGAGGGAACCCTGCGCAACGACGAGCTCGTGGTGGCGTCCCTAGATCCTTTGGGGCTGCCCGTAACGGCCAACCTGATCAGCCGGGTCAGCAGCTCCGGCGGCCCGCAGCGGACCATCGTCGATCCGACTTCCACGTCAAACATCGCCTACCTGAACAGGCGCGGACAGCCCACGGTCGTAGGCAAGGGCATCGAGGTCACCGTGGGCGGCCAGGAGCCTGTCGTCATCATCACGAAGGCCGAATTCGACCGGACACTCCCGGTGGCGCTGCACGCCGAGTACGTTCTGAACGGTCAGGTCGTTGACCCACAAGACGTCGTCGGAGCGTCCGGCGATGTGACCATCAGATTCACGGTCACAAACGTCGACGTCAAACAGCAGAAGCTGCGCTACACCGACTCTTCCGGGAAGAGCCACGAGAGCGAGGAGCCGATCTTCGCCCCGTTCGTAGGCACGCTCACCACGGTCCTGCCGGGCGAATACGACATCACATCGAGCAAGGACGCGGTCGCCTCCACCGACGGCAAGGGCAACACAGTCCTGACATGGAGCCTGCTGCTGTATCCGCCGCTTGGCGACTACAGGCAGGTCGTGAGCTTCGGCGCCACCACCGAATCCGCCGTCGTGCCCATGACCACGCTGGCGGCGGCCCCCGTGTCAACGAACCAGGACCCTGCTGTCGCCTTCAGCGCGGACATGTTCGGCAAGTCGCTGGATGGAAACAAAGAGCTGACCGACGCGGTGAGCAAACTCGACGACGGCACCCTGTCTCTGGCGGACGGAGCCGCGAAGCTGGCAGCCGGACTGTACGAACTCGACCAAGGCCTCGGCAAGGCCAGCGATGGTGTTTCCGATCAGCTCGTGCCTGGCACGATCCAGGTCGCAGTCGGCGCCAGCGCCATAGCCGTCGGCCAGGGCGAGCTTACGACCGCTGTCGGGACTGCCGCCGATGGCGCCGGGGAACTGTACTCGGGCGCGCAGGAGCTGGCCGTGGGGCTGGCGGCGCTCAGTGCTGGACTGGACATCCTGGCGAACACCGCGCTGCCCGAGATCAGGGATGGCGCGAAGAAGCTCAAGAGCGGTACCGTCGAGCTGTCCGAGGCTGTTGGCTCCCCCACGGATCCACCGATCCCGATCCCCACGACGACCCCGATCCCAACGCCAACCGCTTCGATCACGCTCGTGCAAGCGATACGGGGGGCCGTTCTCGCGGCACAAGTGCTCACGGTTCAAGCCGAGACTCTCGCCACGAACCTTGCCCCAATCTTCGCGACCATCGACACCAGCGCGATCACTTCCGGCACGGCCAGGGACCGCGCCGATGACGCGACTGACGCGCTGGACGCGCTCCTGGTGGAACTGTGCCCGACACCCCCGACGATCACTCCCCAGCAGTGCGCGGACATGGAGCAAGCCCGCGTCGATTCCAGCACTGCGGCCGCCGACGCCGGTACGGTCTCTGACGACCTGACCGACGCATCAGTCCTGGCCGACACGGAGCTCCTCCGCGCCCAAGGGATTGCGGTGGCTCTGGACTACTTCGAACAGTTTCTTAAGGAGATAAGAGCGGGCATCCTCGAAGTCTCCGTGGCCCTGCGCTCCGGTTCCTACGTGCCAGGCGAGGAGGGCCTGGTAGAGGGACTGACGGAGCTAGTCGACGCCTTGAGGCTGACTGTGGCGGCTACGAAGATCCTTGACAAGGGCGGTGACGCGGCTCTGGCCGGAGCCAAGGAACTGGCCGCTGGCAACCTGGCCCTGTCCAACGGTCTGGACGCGACGGACGCGGGCGCGCGCCAACTCACGCGCGCGACGGACAAGCTGGCGGCCGGCGCCAGCGAGGTGGCGTTTGGGTCAGTCGAGGTTGCGGCAGCTCTCAAAGCACTGACCGAGGGAGCGGGCCAAGCCACCACCGGCGCGGGAGATCTGGCATCCGGAGCCGAGGAACTGCAGCAGCAGGGAACGCGCAAGATGCTGGAATCCGTCATCGAATCGTCGCAGCAGCCCGCGCTGGCGAACGCGTGGCTCGCAGCCGCCAGCGCCAGGGCACCGGAGGCACTCCCCTATGGACAACCGAAAGGTGCTGATGGCAGCGCTGCCTACGTGATGACGATGGACCCGGTGGGGCCATCTGACAGCTGGGCCTGGCAGATCGCCGCGATCCTGATCCTGGGCGTGTCCGCCGTGGCCGGGGCGGCCCTGAAGCAGAGCCTGGCCACGCGCCGCGAGGAACGGGGCTAGCTCAGTCGCAGACGGCGCCCTTCGACGCCGAACCGACCAGTTGGGTGTACTTGTGCAACACGCCGCGCGTGTACCTGGGCTCCGCGGGCTCCCAGTTCTCACGGCGCCGAGCCATTTCCTCCTCCTCGACCAGCAGATCGAGGCGGCGACTCGCGATGTCGACGCGGATCCTGTCTCCGTCAGCGACCAGAGCGATCGGCCCACCGTCGGCGGATTCGGGTGCCACGTGTCCGACGCATAGACCGGTCGTACCGCCTGAGAAGCGCCCGTCCGTCACCAGGAGGACGTCCTTACCCAATCCGGCGCCCTTGATGGCGCCTGTGATCATCAGCATCTCCCGCATACCGGGTCCGCTCTTGGGCCCCTCCTGGCGGATGACAACGACATCCCCCGCCTGGATCGTGCCGTCCTCCAGCGCAGCCATGGCGGACTGCTCTCGCTCGAAAACGCGGGCCACCCCTTCAAAGACATCAACTGGCACTCCCGCGTTCTTCACCACGGCCCCGTCCGGGCACAGCGAGCCAGACAGAATCGTGATGCCACCAGTGGGCATCAACGGCGCGCTAACCGGATGAAGGACCCAACCGTCAGGCTGGGGCACGTCCATGTCGGCCAGATTCTCGCCCATGGTCCTGCCCGTAACCGTCAGACAGTCGCCGTGCAGCATCCCAGCGTCCAGCAGAGCCCGCAAGACCACAGGAACGCCGCCCACCCTGTCCACATCACTCATTACGAACCGTCCGAACGGCTTCAGGTCGGCCAGCAGCGGCACCTCAGATCCGATCCGGTGGAAGTCCTCCATATCCAATGGCACATCGGCTTCGTGAGCCAGCGCCAGCAGATGAAGCACAGCGTTCGTGGAACCGCCCAGGGCCATGACGACCGTTATCGCGTTCTCGAACGCCTCCCGGGTCAGGATGTCCCGCGTCGTGATCCCGCTGCGCAGAAGTCCAACGACAGCCTCACCCGAGTGCCGGGCTATCCCGTCCCTCCTACGGTCAACTGCGGGCGGAGCCGCAGATCCGGGCAGCGACATGCCGATCGCCTCGCCGACGCTGGCCATGGTGTTCGCGGTGTACATGCCCCCGCACGCGCCTTCGCCAGGGCAGATAGCCCGCTCGATGCGATCGACCTCATCGCGTGTAGTCAGGCCGCGCGCGCAGGCCCCGACTGCCTCGAACGCGTCGATGATCGTGACATCGCGGTCCCCGACCCTGCCGGGCAGGATCGATCCCGCGTAGACCAGGACGCTGGCGACATCCAGCCTCGCGGCGGCCATGAGCATCCCTGGTAGGGACTTGTCGCACCCGGCGAAGGTGACCATGGCGTCCAAACGCTCGGCCTGCATCACAGTCTCGACCGAGTCGGCTATCACCTCTCGGCTGACGAGCGAGAAGTGCATGCCTTCGTGCCCCATCGAGATGCCGTCCGACACGGAGATTGTCGCGAACTCCAATGGGTACCCACCCGCTGCGTGGACACCTTCCTTGGCGGATTGCGCCAGTCTCTTCAATGACAAGTTGCACGGCGTGATCTCGTTCCAGGACGAGGCAACCCCGATCTGCGGCTTGGCGAAGTCCTCGTCCGCCATTCCAACGGCACGCAGCATCCCTCTGGCGGGAGCCCGCTCCATTCCGTCAGTCACCTCGCGGCTTCGCGGTTTCATATCAGGTATTGAAGGCATGCCCGCAAGCCTACTTCGACGGTTGCGACACGGTTGCCGCTCACCGCCCGGGCGCGCGCCGGATGCGACACTGGGGCGTGCTGAAACTCCCGCTCACAGTCGTCGCCGCCGTCAGCGCCCTGATCCTCGCCGCGTGTGCGCCCGCTGGCTCTGCCCCCCAGAGCCCCACGGCGTCCGAGTCAACGAGCGCATCCGGAAGCGCATCCCCGTCTGAGGCCAGCCCGTCGCCTTCGCCCAGCGACAGCAGCAAGCCGTCGAAGGTTCTCTATCTGACATTCGACGATGGACCGTCTGTTCCGTTCACTCGACAGATCCTGGACATCTTCGAGGAGTACAACTCCAAGACGACTTTCTTCATCTATGGAGCCTTCGCCAGGGTCAACCCCGGCGTTGTCAAGGACATCGTTTCGCGAGGCCAGGCGATCGGGAATCACACGTACAACCACCCGAACCTCACGACGCTGTCCGACGACGCGGTACGCAAGGAACTGAGCAAGACCGCCGACGTGGTGGGTCCGGGGATGGGCCCGTGCATGCGACCTCCCTACCTGGCCACGAACGACCGCGTGCGCCGCATCAGCAAGCAAGAGGGATACAGCACCGTGTTGGGAGACCTCTCGGCCGCGGACTGGACCGTGCCGCCTGTCTCGACGCTGATGGCGTCTCTGCGCGCCGCGTCGAAGAACAAGGCGATAATCATCATTCACGACGGACCGCAACTGCGGCAGAACACAGTGGCGGCGGTTCGCCAGTTGATGCCATGGTGGATCAAGAAGGGCTTCAGCCTGGAGTCACTGCCGCAGTGCGTGAACCCAGTCCAGCCCTGATCTGAGCAGGAAGCCATATGGGGGATTCCGCGATCGGGCGAGCGCGGCATAGAGTCTGCCCATGCACGTAACGCCACGAAGAATCGGCAGCTGGGGGCTTGAAGTCGGCCGGATCGGGCTTGGCTGTATGTCCATGACCGGTGTCTACGACGTGGATCAGCGACAGGACGAACGCTCCGAGCTGACGGTACGCAGGGCCATCGACCTTGGCGTGACCCTGATCGACACCGCGGACTCCTACGGTCCGTTCACAAATGAGCTGCTCGTCGGACGGGCCCTAGCGTCCCGCCGGGGAGCGGCGGTGCTGTCAACCAAAGTGGGTCTGGTTGGCCGATCGGACGGGGCTGTGCTGCGCAACGGCCGACCTGATCACATCGTGTCAGCGTGCGATGCTTCGCTGCGCCGCCTCCAAGCGGACCACATAGACCTGTACTCCTTGCACTCAATCGACCCCGGGGTGCCGGTGGAGGACTCGTGGTCTGCCATGGCTGGCCTCGTCGCCGCCGGCAAAGTACGTGCGCTCGGCATCATGACTGATGACATCGCTGTCCTGGAGCTCGTTCAGGCGATATTCCCCGTCACAGCCGTGTTCGTCGAGTATTCGCTTTGGGCGCAGGGCAACGAGGCCGTAGTGCGCTGGTGCGGCGAACGCGGGATAGGGGTGCTCGCGACGAGTCCACTGGGTCGCGGGTACCTGACCGGGACGCTGGACCCTGCCCGAAGATTCGCTTGGACTGACTTGCGGTCGAAACTCGGCGACTTCAGCCCCGACGGCCTTCGCGAAAACCGCGTATGGATCGACCGGCTTCGGCGCGTCGCGAGGGACAAGCGAGCGACCTCGGCCCAAGTCGCTCTGGCTTGGGTCTCGCAGCAAGGCGAGCACATCGTCCCCTTGGCCGGAACCAAACGTCCCGACCACCTGGAAGAGAACGCCCGCGCGGCTGATCTGAAGCTGGACGACCTGGACCTGAGCCTGCTGCGGGGGGAAAATGAGGAGAGTGACCAGGGAAGCGATACCTAGAGCGACGATCCGTTCGCTCTTGGGGGCGGTCCTGCTCGGGTTATCTGTAGTTGCTGGGACTCCGATCGCCAACGCCACGCACCCCGAGCCCGTGCTCGAGCCTGGGGGTACCCCCACCCGCCTCGAAGAGGCGGGAAGGGGGAGGGACACGTTCCACATCCAGTTCAGCGGCAAGCTGCGCGTGCCGACGGGGACAGACGTCGTCGAGATCGACGGGGAGGACACGCGAGCCCGACGAGTCACCAAACTGCACGCTCGCGGCATCGAGGTCGTCTGCTACGTCAGCGCGGGCACGTTCGAGAACTACCGTCGGGACGCGGCCAAGTTCCCGGCCCGCGTGATCGGCGAACAGCTTCCGGACTGGCCAGATGAGCGATGGCTGGACATCCGCAAGCGCGGGGTCCTGAGACCCATCATGACCCGGCGAGCCCGGGCCTGCGCGCGGAAGGGATTCGACGGCATCGAGTTCGACAATGTGGACGGATACGCCAACAACACCGGATTCCCGCTGCGCCGGGCAGACCAGATCAAGTACGACAAGATGCTGGCGCGCATCGCCAGGAAGAACGCGCTGTCACCGGGCCTGAAGAACGCCGTGGGACTGGTGAAGGATCTCGAACCGGCATTCGACTGGGCCCTCAACGAAGAGTGCGTCACCTACCGGGAATGCGGGCGCTACAGGCCGTTCGTTCGCAGCGGCAAGGCAGTGATCGTCATCGAGTACGGGGGGGTGAGCCAGAAGCGCCTCTGCCGCGTGACCGGTCGCCTTGGCTTGAGTGGGCAGATGAAGCGCCTCAGCCTGTCGGCCTGGTCACGGCCCTGCTGACTCTGGCGCGCTGTGGACCGAAGTTCAGCTATTCCGCTGCCGAAGCGGCCGTTCCCAACAAACGCGAATGTTTGGGTACAGACGCGCCCGTTGCAACACCCGTTTCTTGCTGTAACGGTCGCGTTTGTCAGGAACGGCCGCATCGGCGAGGGGCTGGGGGCGGAAGCGTTCCACCTCACGTGGCTTCGGGCCGGACAGGCCTACGCCGGTCCGCCTCAGCCGAGTCCCAGGCGCTCCATGAGCAACTGCCGAACGCGCGCGGCGTCGGCTTGCCCCCGCGTCGCCTTCATCACGGCGCCGATGATCGCTCCAGCCGCCTGCGGCTTGCCGCCCTTGATCTTGTCCACCGCGTCGGAGTTCCCGGCGATCGCTTCATCCAGGATCACCGCCAACGCGGCATCATCGGACACCAGCTCAAGACCGCGGTCGCGGATCACGGCGTCGGCATCCCCTTCCCCGGCCAGAATCCCCTCGAACACTTGACGGGCCAACTTGTCGTTCAGAGTCCCCGCCCGCACTAGGGCATCCACCCTGGCGACATCTCTCGGAGACGCCGGGATCTCGCTCAAGTCCACTGAACGTTCGTTCGCGACCCTGGCCAGTTCCCCCAGCCACCACTTGCGCGCCGCCGCGTGGCCCGTTCCCAAGTCCACCGTTGCCTCGACGAGATCCAGGGCTCCGGCGTTGATCACGGACTGCATGTCGAAGTCGCTGATCTGCCACTGCTGCTGAAGTCGTTCACGGCGGACAGCGGGCATCTCCGGCAACCCCGCCTTCAAGTCGGCCACCCATGCCTCATCCGGCGCCATCGGCATCAGGTCAGGCTCTGGGAAGTACCTGTAGTCCTCCGCCTCTTCCTTAGATCGCCCCGGTGTTGTCGTCCCGGAGTCTTCGTGGAAGTGACGGGTTTCCTGATGGACTCTGCCGCCGGAGTCCAGCACAGCCGCCTGCCGACCGATCTCGAACCTCACCGCACGCTCGACAGAACGCAGGGAGTTGACGTTCTTCGTCTCGCTGCGCGTCCCCCACGGCTGACCGGATGGCGCGATCGACACGTTCGCGTCGCACCGCAGCGATCCTTCTTCCATCCGCACGTCCGATACCTCAAGCGCCCTGAGGATCTCGCGCAGCTCGGCGACATACGCCCGGGCAACCGCGGGCGCGAGTCCCCCGGTGCCGGGAACGGGCTTGGTCACTATCTCGATCAACGGCACGCCGGCCCGGTTGTAGTCGACCAGCGAGTAGTCCGCCCCGTGGATGCGACCCGTGGCTCCGCCCGCGTGACTGAGCTTGCCGGTGTCCTCTTCCATATGGACCCGTTCGATCCCCACGCGGACCGTCTGGGCACCGTCATCTGTCACAACCTTGACGTCCAGGTACCCGTCGACGCACAAGGGCTCGTCGTACTGGCTGATCTGGTAGTCCTTCGGCATGTCCGGATAGAAGTAGTTCTTCCGCGCGAACCGGCACCAAGTGGCGATCGAGCAGTTCAGGGCCAGCCCGATACGGATCGCTGACTCCACGGCCATCCGGTTCACCACTGGCAGGGACCCTGGCAGCCCCAGACAAACTGGGCAAGTGTGCGTGTTGGCGGGCGCTCCGAAGTCCGTGGGGCAACCGCAAAACATCTTGGACGCGGTCCCAAGTTCGACGTGGACTTCGAGTCCAATGACCGGGTCGAAGCGGGCGATCGCCTCGTCGAAATCGACAACGCAGGACTGAACGCTCACAGGTCCACTTCCCCGATCACTGGCCCGCCCCTGCGGGCATCAAGGGCAGCCTCAAGCGCGGAGGCCACGTTGTAGAGGCGATCATCGAGCCGGTGGGGGGCGACGATCTGCAAGCCGACCGGCAAGCCAGCGTCAAGGCCGATCGGCATCGACAATGCCGCGTTGCCCGCCAGGTTCACCGGGATCGTGGCGATGTCGTTCAGGTACATCGACAAAGGATCTTCCACCTTCTCGCCGATACGGAACGCCGTCGTTGGACAGGTGGGCGAGACCAGGACGTGACAGGTGTCGAAGGCAGCCGAGAAATCGCGCTGCACGAGCGTGCGAACCTTCTGGGCCTGCGCGTAGTACGCCTCGTAGTAGCCAGAGGACAACGCGTAGGTGCCGAGCATGATGCGCCGCTTGACCTCCGGGCCGAATCCGGCCTCCCGGGTCGCGGCCATCACCTGCTCCGCGCTGGAATCTCCATCATCGCCAACCCGCAGCCCGAACCTCATGGCGTCGAACTTGGCCAGGTTGCTCGAGGCTTCGCTGGGAAGGATCAAGTAGTAAGCGGCCAATGCGTAATCGAAGCTCGGGCATGAGACTTCGACGATGTCGGCCCCCAGTCCCGACAGGACATCCAGTGCCCGCATGAAGCTGGCCAGTACTCCCGGCTGGTATCCCTCGCCGCCAAGCTCAGCGATGACGCCAATCCGCAGACCCGAAACATCCCCCTCGCGCGCCGCCGCTACTACGTCCGGAGCTGGCTCGGGCAACGATGTGGAGTCCCTCGCATCATGACCCGCCATAACCTCATGCAGCAGCGCCGCGTCCATGACAGTACGGGCGCATGGCCCTGCCTGGTCAAGAGATGACGCCAGCGCCACCAGGCCGAAGCGCGAGACCGCTCCGTAGGTCGGCTTCACTCCTACAGTGCCCGTGACAGACGCCGGCTGCCTGATGGAACCGCCGGTGTCAGTGCCAACCGCCAGCGGCGCCTCGAACGCCGCGAGCGCGGCGGCTGAACCACCCCCGCTGCCTCCAGGTATGCGGTCGAGGTCCCAGGGGTTGCGGGTGGGGCCGAATCCTGAATGCTCGGTCGAGGATCCCATCGCGAACTCGTCCATGTTCGTCTTGCCCAGGATCGGCAGGCCCGCGCGCCTCAGCCTGGTGACGACGGTCGCGTCGTACGGCGGCCGCCAGCCGTCGAGGATCCGCGACCCGCAGGTCGTCGGAATTCCCCGGGTCGCCAGCACGTCCTTGACCGCCACTGGCACGCCAGCCAGAACCGGCAAGTCATCACCGTCAGCCCTGCGCTGATCCACCTGACGGGCCGCGGACAAAGCGCCCTCGGCGTCTACGTGAAGGAACGCGTGGACCCTGTCATCGACGTCATTGATCCTGTCCAAGCAAGCGGCGACCGCCTCCGCCGATGAGGCGTTTCCAGCGGCTAGTTCCGCCGCCAGACCCGCCGCCGACAGCCGCGCCAGGTCCGTCACGACGATTCCTCGTCCAGAATCCGGGGAACCCGGAATCTGCCGTCCTCAACCGCTGGCGCCCCCGCCAGAACGGTGTCACGGTCCAGACACTGATGAACCTCGTCCTCGCGGAAGACATTGATCATCGGGACGGGGTGAGATGTGGCTGGCACGTCATCGGTAGCCACCTCGGAGACAGTGGCCACGGCCGCCAGGATCTGCCCTAGCTCGCCAGCGTAGCGGTCCAGTTCCGCATCACTCAGGGAAAGCCTGGCGAGTCGCCCCAAGTGGGCAACCTGCTCGCGGGTGATCGAACTGTCGGGCACCACGCCATCCTATGAGTCGCCCTGTTCCCCGGTGGGCGCCGAGTCCCGCGCGGGCGGGCCGCTGTCCAGTAGTGCCCGGAAGCCGTCCTCGCCCAGAACGGACACTGACAGGGCCAGCGCCTTGGCTTGCTTGGATCCCGGATTCTCGCCCGCGACCACGTAGTCGGTCTTGGATGACACTGAGCTCGCCGCCTTGCCTCCTCGGGCGGCGATGGCCTCCTCGGCCTGATTGCGGGAGAAACCAGCCAGCGAACCGGTAACGACGATCGTTAGCCCAGCCAGCGTGTGGGGCAGGGAGTCGGCGGCATCCTCCGCCATGCGAACCCCGCAGGCGCGCCACTTCTCCACGATCGCCATTCGCCAGTCGGTAGTGAACCAGTCCACGATCGCCTCGGCGATCACCGGACCGACCCCGTCGCAAGCCGCGAGTTCGGCCACGTCAGCGCTGCTGATCGCGTCCAGCGAACCGAACCGCGTCGCCAGCGAGCGGGCGGCAGTGGGGCCGACATGTCTTATTGAGAGCGCGACCAGGATTCTCCACAGCGCCTTCGTCTTGGCTCGGGCAAGTTGCGACAAGAGCGCTTCGGCGTTCGCGGCCAAACCACGGCCGTCCCCGGGCTTCTCCTTGGTGAAGAAGTCACACGTCGCCAGCGCTTCTGAAGTGAGCGAGAACAAGTCCCCTTCGTCATCCACGAGCCCGCACTCCATGAGAGCGACGGCAGCCTTCCAGCCAAGCCCCGCGATGTCCAAAGCTCCCCTAGACCCGACATGGAACAGGCGCTCCCGGATCTGTGCCGGGCACAGCCGCGAATTCGGGCAGCGCAGGTCAACGTCATCGCTCTTCTCCGGCGCGAGGATCGACCCGCATTCAGGACATCTATCGGGCATCACGAACGGCCGCTGCGAGCCGTCACGTTCCTCCACTACCGGGCCTATGACCTCCGGAATGACGTCCCCAGCCTTGCGCAGGAACACCATGTCACCGATCAGGACGCCCTTGCGGGTGACTTCGTGGGCGTTGTGCAGCGTGGCCATGGAAACCGTCGAACCCGCGACGCGCACGGGCTCCATGACCGCGAATGGCGTGACACGGCCAGTGCGCCCGACATTGACGCGAATGTCCAACAGCCTGGTCCTGACCACTTCTGGGGGGTACTTGTACGCGACCGCCCAGCGCGGGGTGCGCGACGTCTGTCCGAGCCGCCTTTGTAGCCCGACGTCATCGACCTTGATGACGACTCCGTCGATTTCGTGGTCGAAGTCGAACCGACGCTCGCCCTGGCGAGAAATGAACTCCACGACGTCAGTCCGGCTTCCTACCACCTCGTTCGTCGACGCGACGGGCAAGCCCCACCGCTCGAGGCATCCGTAGGCCTGGCTCTGCAGATCTGGATGCCATCCTTCCGTGGAGCCGATCCCGTGGACGGTGAACCGCATCCGGCCGATCCGTCGGATCGCGTGGTCGAGTTCTGACCGCAACCTGTCAACATGACCGCGCGCTCTGTCAGCGCCCCTTCCCGCCTTCCCAAGGCCTGCAAGGTCGCGCTCGGCGGATCTTAGGTCCTCGACGCGCCTATCAATTCGCTGCCGCAACGTCCCGGCGCCGGCGTTGCGCGCGTTGGCGAATGGCGAGCGTCCCAGGTCGAGCATCTCGTCGTTGAGGCTGGCGAACTCAGCGTTGTCGAAAAACATCTCGCCGCGCACCTCGAGTAGCTGCGGCGCCGGAGCCTCCGATTCCGTCAGCCGCCGCGGCACGCTAGCCAGATACTGCGCGTTGAAGGTAACGTCCTCGCCGACCCGTCCGTCACCGCGTGTGGCCATCGACACCAGTTCCCCGGACCTGTACACCAGGTCCACAGCGAGCCCGTCGACCTTCAGCTCGCAAAGCAGTGCGGGAACCTCGCCGAGTTCTCGCGCGAGCCGATCCAGCCACCTGCCCAGCTCATCAAGATCGAAGACGTCATCCAGGCTCAGCATCTGCTGCTGGTGCTGCACTGGCTCAAACATCCCTGACCGGGCGCCGCCGACCAGTTGCGTCGGCGAGTCAGCGGTGACCAGCTCCGGAAACCGCCGCTCGATCTCCAACAGCTCTTGGAATAGCTCGTCGTACTCCGCGTCCGACAGAGTCGGACGGTCAGCGCCGTAGTAGCGATCGCGCGCTTCGTCTATCACGGTCACCAGTTCCACCCAGCGCGACCGCTCGCGCTCGGGAACGGAAACCGGTTCCGGTATGTCCATCACGGGATCAGCCTGCCATGGCATCCGCACGCCTTACACAGACAACTTGACAGTCATGATGAGGAATGCGTCGGAGACAGGGCTCGCGGGTCTGACCCGCCTTCCTGACTGGCTCAGTTAAGGCCTTTGGACTGATCGTCGGCATTTCGCGTTGCTCGTGATCAGAGGGCGTCACCAACGATGTTGCCAGCACTTCGTTCCCGGCCGGACCAGTCTGGAGCAGGGATTACCGGAACTAGTGGTGGCTCCACAACGGGACCATCTTCCCGCGGGTACTGCACGACTACCGAGGGCAACCACAGGTGGCTTCGTCTGGAGCGCGTGCCGGACCATTGCCTCGGCGTTGCGCCCCATCTCCCTCCCCAGATAGAGGTCTTCGAATACCTCCCGCGCCTGGTCCACCGACGTGAGCCCCATGGAGCGGACCAGGATGTTCACGTCATCCTGGTCCCTGATGTCCCTGGCGGCCAGTAGCTTCATGGCGAGCAGGTAGCGAGGGGACGCAATGAGAATCCGAAGGCCGCTGGAGGCGTCGGCGGGCTCCCGGAGCACGATCGCCTCCAGGTCCCCGCCCGGAACACCATCAGGGAGATAGTGCGACACAGCGACCTGGTTGTTCAACCAGCCCGGATCCAGTCGATGTCTCCTGGCAACCTCGTCCATCGCGTCGTAGATGGTCTCTTCAGGCCCGAATAGACCATCGACGTCATCGGTAGCCGAGCGATGGGCATACGTCAGCGTCATCGCAGCGCCACCGACGATGTACAGCTCCCCCAGGACATCCCGAGCGACCAACTCGTCGTTCAGCTCGTCCAGCAACGTCTCGATGGTGGCCGCGTCCAGCAGGTAGGAAGTCATACCGAGTCCAGGTTCCTACTGGAGAGGACGACCCGTCTTGCCTTGAACTCACCCGGAGTCTCGCGAAGGGCGACCGTTCGCAACTCCGGGGTGCAGATCCAGTGCCATCGGGCCAGGCGACTCCCAAGTCGCATGGCCCATGCGGGTGTTTCTAGACCGGCCTGCCGGGCTAGTCGTTCAGCCAGCGCGGAGATACAAGCGTCCCATAGCTCCGAGCGAGTAGTTCCCGGTTCCGCCAGGAAGAGATCTCGGTCCTCCGGGAGCTGGAGCCGGTGAAAGTGGGTGGTGGCCTGGGCCAGCAACCGGACCATCGCGGACTCAGATTCGTCCTCCCGGACCATCTTTCTGATCTGCGTCGCCAGAGCTGGCATCGTGAGATAGCGCCTGCTTCGGTACGAACTATCGCCCGGCAGCCTGGCTACCAGGCTGAGCCGGGAGCGGACTAGAGCTCCCTCCACCAATCTGCCAGATCGGTACGCCGAGACGTTGGACGGCGCCATGCCAGTGAGTTCCGCTACTCGTACCTGAGAAAGCACTTCCATGTTATAAGTATACCGTGCTATCTATAACTGTGGTGTCGGCAATGGAGAACTGGTTGTGTTGCGCAGCCAGGTTGATGACAGTGCAGCGGCCTGCTCGGTGGATGTCGCTGTCGTCGTGGAGGCCGACGGTGATCCTCGGTGGCGCGGGAGTCATCCAGGCGCCTTGGCCGTGGGTCTAGCCGACCTTCGCGGCATGGCCCTCTCCTCTGCGGTGACGCAACTAGCCGGGGGCCGTTGGGGTTGCTCCCACCAGCGCAGCCGCGAACTCCTCAGCCTCCTGAAGGCTGTCAAACCCGTGCATTTCCAGCGCGCCACCGCTGACGGGCTCGCGGAATGGGAAGCTCGCCCTGACACGGCCGCTGGTCACAATGGATGCTTCGTTCTTCGGCGGCCGTAGATTCACCTGCCTGCGACTCGCTTCGCGCAAAGCGACTGCCCCCCGGCTATCGAGACGAACCTCCACGACCGGTACCCCGTCCGCAGTAGTAGCTGCGGAAGCTGAGGCGACGTCAGCTTCCGTCACAAACGCGGGGCCCAGCCAAACCACCACGCGCCCGCTCTCGTCGCATCCGGCGATTCGCCGATCCGGCGGCTGAGGTGTCAGGGTAACCACGCAGCCCAGTCGGGCTGCCTTTCTCAGGACCGGACGAACCTGGAAGTCAGCCCGAGGCGCAGGAGGGCTCGGCTCCGGGACAGGAACCACCGAACATCCAGTGACGCCGCTCAACACGCCGACCACGCCTACTGCCACCGCATGTGTTCGTCGGCGCCCACCATGCCAACTCATCAACACCACCCATAGTGACGATTGCAGGACCGTTCATGGTACGCACAGCGCCTGCGATCAGGCCGGCACCAGGGCGTCCAGTGGCCCGATCTCCGCCTCGATCAGGCGGCGCCAAGGGCACCCAAACCCTCATCGCGCGGAGCCAACTTCGGCCCTGAGGCATCCCTCGTCCGGGTCCGGACGCGAGAGGGCCTTGGCGTCGATCCACGCGTACCCACGCCGTGTCGGTCCGTGAACGAACAGATGAGTCGTCAGCCCGGCGATGGTCTTCTCCAAACAGCGCGGCTCAGAGGACGCCGGATTCCATCCGCTCTTCTCCGCGTTCTCGGCCACCTGCCGCCTCAAGGACTCCCGGCTCCCCACGAAACGAAACACGACGTCCGGGTACACGTCAACGCAGAAGGAGAACATGCCAGCCGGGCCGCGTGCCTCCACCACGTCCGTGGCAGATCTGGGAACCAGGCCCCTCAGGTCGGCCATCGAGGACTCCCAAGACTCGCCGGGCCAGCAGTCCTGGTCGTCCGAGACGAACGCAAAGCCAAGAGTGAACACCAAGTTCGCCATCCACACCGCGCCGACGGAGATGACAACGACTAGCACAGCCGTGACGACAGCCAACACGCTGCGAGGCAGCGATCTCCGCTCCCGGGGGGCTTTCATGTGTACCTCAGTGCGGGTGAGCAGCGGACAACCCGTCCCTTCTCCCCCCTGCTTCTACACCAGAACGACCTGATGGATTGGTCCCCATTCCAGGCCTGGTAGAACTCCTTTTGCGCAGCGTTGTACAGAATGTCCAACCACCATCGACCGATGCGGTCTGTCGCCTGGGCATTCTCATACTGGGTCCTCCGCACGAGACGGTTGTTCCTCCTGTCCCTCCGCGAGTCACGCATCGCGGACTTGTTCCCCCGGTCCACCAGGCCCTCATGCGCGCCCGTGATTCGAGCTGTCCTCCATCGACCGATCTGAGCCATCAGCATGAAGTTCCATATGAAGTGCCGACGCGCATTCTGAATGTTGCCGTCGCCCGGCTCTCTCTCTTCCAGGTAGTTCGTGATGTTCCTCGCGCTATTGCATTGCACGGCGCCTATCGACGCGCACGCGACAATCTCAAGCCACTCAGCCTGCCCGTCTAGGTCGTATTGATTGACCGGATCCACAGGGTAGGTGTACGTGTTGGCGTTGCCGCCCCGGATGGGGTCTGTGGATAGGAATTGGCCGGTGTTGGGGTTGTACGGTCGGGCTCCCATTTGGATCAGTCCGGTGGCCTGGGAGGTGGGCCGCTGGTAGGCGCCGAGCCATCCGTAGCGGTCACCGCCGGACACATCGGTCGAAGCCGCACTGCCGGTGGGCTCGAGCGTGTTCGCTACGCCGCTGGTGCTGACGGTGTTGTTGATTGGGTGCCCGTAGGCGTCATACAGCTCCCAGGTGTCCAAGTCGAGGCCGTCTATCGTTCCGTCCCCCGCGCCGACCCTGGTACTGGTCTGATTGTCGGTCAGGGGCAGGGTGTTGGTGTTGTCGCCATGGGGACTCACCACGGGCACTACCCCGGTGGTGGTGGCGTCATCGCCGCTACCGGTTGTTGTCAGGATCGCCGCGACACCGCCGTCGATTCCGGGCAGCCACTGCGTCGTGGTCCCACCGGTGTCCGCGGCCCACGTGGGCGAATCCGAGGCGTCGCCGTAATGCCTCGTGGTAACAGCGCTGTCGTTGGCCTTCCGTGCCTGAGCCAGGGCCTGTTTCGCTGTCTTGGCCTTGGCCTTGGTGACGGTGGTTTCGGTGGTCGTGTCCTGCCGGCCAATCGGATCCATACCGTATTGGCGCACCAGCCACGTGTCGGAGCCGGTGTCGAAACTGATGCTGGACGCCACCGAATCATCCACGTAATACGTCTGGGTCACCGCGCCATCGTTCACCACTGGCGTCTCCACGCCCGGTAACGACGTCACCCTGCCCAGGGAGTCATAACCGTAAGTGAAAGCAGCGCTGCCGGTGACCTTGCCCGAACTGCTGGTCGTAGGTGTAGTCCCGGACACGATCTGCGCCATGGAGTTGAACACCCGACTCGTGGTGTAAGTCTTGGCCGGTGTCGGGCAGTCCTTCACCGGATCAGCCTTCCAATCCACCCCTTTCGTGGTGCCCGTAGTCGTCGTGGGCCTGGTGGACTCAACCCCATACTCGAACTCCTCGGAAAGGCACGTGGATCCCAGCCACATCGACGCGCCCGTGAGGCGCCCCGCGTGGTCGTACTCGGCCACAGACCGCGAACCAGGCAAGTCACCATCGGCTTGTAGGGCACCGACCGTGGTGGTGTCCCGTACTCGGGCGCGGCCCAAACCATCGGTGGTTTGGGCGTAGCCGACGATCAAACCGTTCCCCGCCCCCAAAGACCGATCCCCAGAGGCGGCCGTTGTGTAGACAAGGGAGGACAGTGCCCCAGCGGCGTCGGTCTTGGCTGCGGACACCACACCGTTCAACTCGGTGACTGTGGGATCCTCGGCGGCGTCGTACGACACAGTGGAAGTGTCCGGCAAACCCGGGAGCTGATAGTCCGCGCCCGAAACCAGGCCCCTGTGGTCGGTGTCGGAGTTCCACGACCACTTCGTCGTAGTCAAACCATCCCCGGTGGTATCGGTGAACCCGCCAGCGTCATACGTCGTAGCCGAAGTGACCCCGCCCGCGTCGGTGTAAGACACCTCCCGGCCCCACGAGTCATAGCCGGTCGACACGCTCGCCGCCGGGTTACTCCCGGTCGCGGCGCTCGACGCGGAAACCGGCAAACCCGTGGCGGCGTCATAGCCGTAAGTGACCGCCGGAACCGCCTTGTCCGTCGATGTTCCACCGGTGACGGTGGTGCCGGTGGGTCTGCCCGCGTCGTCATAGGACACCGTCGTGGTGCGGGTGCCACCGTTGAACGTATCCACGGAAGCGGCTGGCTGGCCCAAAGTGTCATACGCCGAAACGGTGGTGATGTTCGACCCCGAACCCCCGCTGGGCGCGGCGGCCATCGCCGTGGAGCATTCCAAACCAGCCCACTCCGGATGCCCCACGCAGTCCCCGTTGGCGTTCGGGCCATAGAACGCCGAAACCGTGGTGCCGGCGTCGCCGCCGTCAGATCCGGGCTGGATCTCTTTGGTGGTGTTTCCGTAGGCG
>JAUYJT010000015.1 GCA_030700225.1 Candidatus Nanopelagicales bacterium
CCGTACCCGTACCCGTACCCGTACCCGTACCCGTACCCGTACCCGTACCCGCGGCTCCGCTTCGCCGGAGCGAAGTTCAAGACCGTGCCAACCAGCCGGGCATCGACCTGCGACAACGCGTCCAGGGCCTTCGCCAGCTGATCCCTGGTGGTCTTGCCGTGGCGGACCACCAACAGGGTTCCGTCCGCCGCGGCAGAAGCGATCGCACCGTCCGCCACAGGCAGCAGCGGCGCGCTGTCCAGGATCACCATGTCGAAGTCATCCCGAAGGACCGCCAGGGTGCTTCTCATGTGCTGGGATGCGAGAAGCTCCGACGGGTTCGGGGGGACCGGCCCACTCGGCAGGACGGTCAGCAGGTACCGGTTCCAGGGGAGTAGCACGTCGGACAGCTCGGCTCTTCCGACCAGCACGTCGGTCAATCCGACGGAGGAGTCAACCCCCAGGTACTCGGCGATCCTCGGTCGACGGAAGTCAGCCTCAACTAAGCACACCCGAAGCCCAGCCTGAGCCATCGAAATCGCCAAGTTGCAGGCTGTCGTGGTCTTCCCCTCGGCTGGCAGAGCGGAAGTCACGGCAATCGCCCGTGGCGGCGAGTCCACGTCCACGTATTGCAGGTTCGTGCGTACGGACTTGAACGCCTCGCCTCGCACTGAGTGCTGATTGAGCGCGACTAGTGGGTTATCCGCGGCCGTCTCATCGAACAAGATCACGCCGAGGACGGTGGAGCCCTCCGCGGCAGTCGCGAGATCATCGACTCGCTTGATAGACGTGTCCAAGAACTCCAGCAGCACCGCCAGTCCGCACCCAATACCAAGGCCGAACCAGATGGCCAGTACCAGTGTGAGCTGCTTCTTCGGCGAGACCGGGCTCGCCGGGACCGTCGCGGGATCTGTGACGGTGACTTTGATCGGCGTCCTGGACGCGCTGCTTGGTGTCTCCAGTTTCTGGATGGAGGAGGACAGCTGGACCGCGGCGGCGTTGGCGATCTTCGCGGCTTGCTCGCCAGAAGTGTTGGTGGCAGTGACTGTCAGAAGCACCGTTTCTAGGGGATTGGTAGCGGTCACCTGCCCAGCCAGCGACCCCTTTGGAAGGCCCAACTGCTCCGTTACGGGATCGAGAACCTGCGGGCTGTCGACAAGTAGCGCGTAGCTGGCCATCCTGTTCTGCGCGAAGGCGGCACTCTGGTAGATGCCGCCGCCTTCCTTCGACGCGAACTCCGAGCTAGAGACGAACACCTGCGCCGATGCCTGGAAGATGGGCACCTGAGCCATGAGCCAAACCTGCGCGACGATGGCGAAAAGCACCGTAGCGGCCACCGGGAAGTACCAGCGCTGCCGAATCGCGGCCAATACGGCATGAAACTCCATGTCACCTCTATGTGCTCAAGAAACGCTTCGCTGCGGGCCCTGTCTACCCTAGGCCCCGCTCGAGCGATCGACAATTGCGCCATCCTAACCATCGGCAGCCAACGCTCGTCCGGGGGAGCCCGACCGCGAACCGCACGCGCCACGCGTTGCGGCTATCCTCGGGCCATGCGTCGTAAGTGGTGGGTTCTCGGCGGAGTCGCTGTCCTGGTGGCCCTGATGGCATGGGCCGGGTACGAGGCAATCAGCGCCGCACGGTCGACTCAGGCCCTGCAGACCAACCTGACGCGTATGCGGGATCTGGCATCGGATCAGGACACCACGGCCCTGGCGGCGGAGTTGCCGACCCTGCGCTCGTCCGCGCTCGACATGCAGGCCGCCGCGAACCGTCCGATGATGAGTGCGCTGTCGGTCGTTCCGCTGATCGGGCCGACAGTTTCCAGCCTGCGGGATCTGGCTGACGCGAGCGCCGACGTAGCCGGGGCGACCACTGGCCTTGACGCCGTGTTGCCCGCGCTGGCGCCGGATCAGCTGTACCAGGACGGGCGCGCTAACGTCGACGCGATCCGCGACGCCTCGCCCGCTCTCGCGGAACTCTCCGCCGCCGTCGCAACCGCTGAGGACCGCGTGCGACAGGCCGATCCGGGATCGCTCGGCCCAGTGGGGCCAGCGGTGCAGAAGGCACAAGACGAACTCGCGGATCTGTCGGGGGGGCTTAAGACCGCAGCGCAAGTCACCGACATCCTCCCCAGCCTGCTCGGCGCCGATGGACCGAGCAGATGGGCGATTCTCCTGCAGAACGGATCCGAAGCCAGGGGGACGGGCGGGTTCCTGGGCGCCTACGCCCTCCTGCGGGCTGACGACGGCCAGATTTCGATAGGGCAAGTCGACACCAACAACAGCCTCAAGACGAAGATCCCGACCAAGGGGATGCCCGCGGAGTTCATAGAACTTTGGACCAAGAGGTACACATCGGACTGGCGGACCTACAACCTGTCCAGGCACTTCCCCTACACCGGTGAGCTGACGCGCAATGGCATGGCCGTGCGAGGCGACCCGATCGACAACGTGCTGGCGATGGACGCGCATGTCGTCGCGGCGCTGCTGGCCGGGACAGGTCCGGTTACCGCGGCCGGGGTGACGATCGACTCCAGCAACGCCGAGCGCTTCTTCAACGCGGACGTATATGTCCGCTTCCCGGATGTCAAAGAGAAGGACGCGGCTGTTGTCGAGCTCATGACGGCCGTGCTGGACAAGGTGCTGGCAGGGCCGCTGGATCTACCGAGCATGGTTAGCGCGCTCTCCCAGCCGGTCCAGGAGGGCCGACTGCTGGCGTGGAGCTCGAACGCCTCGGTTCAGGAGACTTTGCAGCAGTGGCCTGTGGCGTCGATCGTGCCCGAATCCAAGGGTCCGTGGACATCGGTGTCGATGAACGACTCGTCGGCATCGAAGCTTGACGCGTTCATCCAGTCATCCGTCCGGTACGAAGCGGCATCCTGCGGAGCGGGCACCTCGACCGTCCGTGTCACTTTGACGAACAATGCGCCGGCGAAACTTGCACCGTATGCCGACCCCGAAGGCTCCCTGCCAAGTGGGATTCCCGGACGCACCGGTCTGAGTGTCAGCGTCTACGGCCCGGTCGGGGCGGAGTACGGGGAAGCCCGACTGGACGGTAAGCGTCAGTTCGTGCGCCAGGGCTTCGAGCGCGGTCACCCGGTCTGGGGTGGTTACGACATCGTGCTGAAACGCGGCCAGACCCGCGAACTCGTCCTGACGTTCACTGAGCCGACCTCGCCCGGCACTACTCCCACGGTCCTTGCTCAGGCAATGCCTATTCCGCAGACTGTCTCGGCGACAACGACAGGGTGCGGCTGATCTTGCGGGGAGCTGCAATCGCGACCCGGCCGCCGGGCTTTGGGTTACCGCAGTGACCTCCTCGGCCGACGTAGCCGTCATCGGGGGAGGGATCGTTGGTCTGGCTGTCGCTCGGCAGATCCTGCTGGACCACCCAGGTTCGCGGGTGGCGGTGTTCGACAAGGAGCCCCGGATCGCGACGCACGCGTCCGGGCGGAACTCCGGCGTCCTCCACGCTGGCTTCTACTACGCCGCCGACTCCCTCAAAGCCCGGCTCACCCGGCGCGGCAATCAACTCCTGCGCGAGTTCTGCGCCGAGATGAACGTCACGGTCCGCGAATGCGGGAAGGTCGTCGTCGCCAAGGACGAAGCTGAGCTGGACACGTTGGATGTCTTACTGCGGCGGGCGCGGGCCAACGGAGTGGAGCTGGAGCCGGTAGACGAAGCCGGACTTCGGGAGCTGGAACCGCTGGCTCGCACGACGCAGCGGGCACTGTGGTCGCCCACTACCGCCGTGGCCGACCCCGTGGCTGTCGTCGAGGCCATGGCCGCGGACTTCCGGCACATGGGCGGCGAACTCCATCTGGGCACCGCTGTCGTGGCCGCGCGCCCGGGGCGGGTCCAGACCGCTGCGGACGCGATCAGCGTCGGGCACATTGTCAACTGCGCCGGACTGCAATGCGATCAGGTCGCGCGGTGGTTCGGGATGTGCGACGACTACGCCGTGCTTCCTTTCAAGGGCGTGTACCGGTACGGCAACTGGCCAGCGGGACGGCTGCGTCGTCACGTCTACCCTGTCCCGGACCTGCGCAATCCGTTCCTGGGCGTGCATGTCACGGTCACCGTTGACGGCGGGGTGAAGATCGGCCCGACGGCGATCCCGGCGCTATCCCGCGAGAACTACGGCCTGCTGCAAGGGCTTCGCCCGTCGGAAGTTCCGGCGACTTTGCGCGGGCTGTCCCGCTTTCTGCGCAACGGCGAGAACGACGCTTGGGGCCTGACTAGATCGGAACTGCGCAAGTACTCAGGCAGAGTGCTCGCGGCGGGCGCCTCGAAACTCGTCCCCTCCGTCCGGCCCCGCGACTTCCGGCGCAGGGGCCGCCCTGGGATCCGGGCGCAACTGGTTCACCTGCGCACTGGGTCGCTGGAGTCAGACTTCGTCCTGCGCGGCGACGAGTCTTCGACGCATGTGCTCAACGCCGTATCCCCCGCGTGGACCAGCTCGCTGGCCGTCGCTCAACACGTGGTGGCCGACATGCGCGACCGGGCGGTTCTATAGGTCTGTAAGTCGCCTCTACCAGGTGCACTTCACCTTGGCGTTCTCCACGTCTTCGGCGTGATTCGGGACGTACCTCTGGGTGTCCTTCGGGGGGCGTCGGTAGCCGGATGACGGCGGCCGCTTCGGCAGCTTCAGCTTTGGCGGCGCGACGGTGTCATACGGAATCGTCGAGAGCAGGTGGGCGATCATGTTGATCCTCGCCGCGCGCTTGTCGTCGCTCTCGACCACGTACCAGGGCGCGCTGTCCAGGTCAGTGTGGATGAGCATGTCGTCCTTGGCGCGCGAGTAGTCCTCCCAGCGCGTGATCGACTCCAGGTCCATGGGAGACAACTTCCAGCGCCGCATCGGATCTTCCAACCTGGACGTGAACCTGGCCTCCTGCTCGCCGTCCGAGACGCTGAACCAGTACTTGCGCAGCAGGATCCCGTCGTCGGCGAGCATCCGCTCGAAGATCGGCGCTTGCCGCAGGAATCGCCGGTACTCCTCCGGGGTGCAGAAGCCCATCACGTGCTCGACACCGGCCCGGTTGTACCAGGACCGGTCGAACATCACGATCTCCCCCGCGGCGGGCAGATGCGGGACGTAGCGCTGGAAGTACCACTGCGTCTTCTCGCGCTCGGTCGGCGCCGGGAGCGCCACGACCTTCGCGACGCGCGGGTTTAGGTACTGATCCATGCGCTTGATCGTTCCGCCCTTACCGGCGGCGTCCCGTCCCTCGAACAGGATGACCAGGCGGGCCCCAGACTGTCGGACCCACTCCTGCATCTCCACGGCCTCGGCCTGGAGCCGGAACAGCTCGGCCTCGTAGATACCCTTCGGCATTCGGCGAGTCTTCTTCACCTTGGGCTTGCCTGACTCATTGTTCTTGCTCACGGGTTAGAGCGTAGTGACGGATCGCCCCGGATGGCGGGCGAGAAAACTCGTTCGACATTTCTCGCCCCCTGGGTGGGCAAGGCCCTCCGGGAGTGCTAGGTTCGCCCACATGACTAGTTTCAGCATCAGGAAATCAGCCGTTCTAGTAGCTGCTGGGGCGCTCGTCGCCAGTGGCGCGATCGTCGCCCCAGCGCAGGCGTATCCGATCAATGACCCGATCATCAGTACGAACAAGACGTCCTACAAGAAGTACCAGAAGATCAAGATCCTCGTCTCGAACGTGAGGCAGGGCCGGAAGGTCCGAGTCCGCTACAATCGGATCGCGTTCTGCGACGGGAGACAAGTGCCCTACTACAAGTACAAGCTGCGCTACCTGAAGAGGAAGAAGGCCAACTCTGCGGGGATGCTCAGGAAGGTCATCAAGGGCAAGAAGAAGCGGAACATGAAGAAAGGCATCTGGCGCATAACGGCTCAGGTAATGTCGAAGAACGGGAAATGGGTCGTCTTCCAGAACAGCACCCTGATCACGAACAAGTGCTGACCTAGCTGGCCAACCTCCACAGCTGAGGGCAACCCCCGCCACCGCTTAGCCGGTCGCGGGGGTTGTTGCTTCTCCCGCCCCTGCCCCTCTGCCCCCGCCCCCCGACAGAAGCGGCCCTTTCCGACAAACGCGACCGTTGCGGAAGGAAACGGGCGTTGTAACGGGCGCGTCTGTACCCAAACATTCGCCTTTGTGCGGAACGGCCGCTTCTGCGGGGGGAGCAGGTGCGGAGGGAGCGGGTGCGGAGACAGGCTAGCGTCGGATACGCCGCGCCGAGACTCGTGCCTCCAAGCAGCGGCATCCACGTCGGGCTCAACTCAGGCGGCAGATACCTAGGCCGCAGATCCTCGAATCCTGGACCGGCGCACCGCCTCGCGAATGAGGCGGTCAAGATACTGGGCACGAGTCAGATCGGACCAGACGACCCTGACGACCTCGTAACCGGCACTGACGATTCGGTCGTGGCGCTTCTTCTCCTCCCAGTGAGCCTTCTCCGGGTCGGACGCGTACTTCGTTCGACCATCGAACTCCACGAGGACCCGCGTCCCTGAGATCCTGAAGTCAGCTCGGGCCACGAATGATCCGTCGTGGACTACTTCCACCTGGCTCTCCACGGCGTAGCCGAGGCATTGGATTTGGAGCCGCAAGCGGGACTCCCCGGGGCTCTCGCACCGAGCATCGAGCAGCTCCAGAACCCGCCGCGCGTGAGCAGCCCCCTTGCACCTCACAGAATCGCTCAGCCGAGCCTGGAGTTCCTCCATCGTGCACAGCCCTCTGTTCAAAGCCGCGTCACCGATGACTACGGCGGATTCGACGGGCAGTTGCGTGGCGCAATCCACCACAGTGCGGCTTGGTGATGTCAACGCGATTCCGTCGAATTCGGCCAGCTCTTCAGGTCCGACGAGTCTGTGGTGGATGTGTAGGTCCGCCGCACGCTTGGCTGACTGACGCAGATCTCCTACGCGCGAGAGATGGATACGGTCGAAAGGAGTATCGAACTGCGGAAGTCTCCACGCGACAGCCGCGCTGACGTGGCTCAGGGCCAACGGTGCGTTGGATGATCGCAACGCCGCACGGCAAGCGAGGAGGTGCGCTGCCTCACGCGTGGCGGGCGGTACGAGGCAGTAGGCCCCACGCCGGATGCGATGCAGCATCAGCTGGGCTTCGCGGAGATCGCGCTTGGTGACCCCGAGCTTGACGATCTCGCGCGTCAGAATGACGTCGTGGTTGCTCTCGGCGAGTCGAGCGAGTTCCTCCGGCGATGTGATCATGCCTCATCATCGAACTCCCGAGCCGATCACGGGGGCCGAGATTCTGGCGGTGGACAAGTCTGGCTCCAGGCCGCCTGTGGAGTGCCGTGCCGCTTGGGCGTACAACCGGACCAGCGAGCGGTGGTCAACACGCGCTTCTTGCGATAACGGCCGCTCCGAACAAACGCGACCTTTAGGGTACAGACGCGCCCGTTCCAACGGGAGTTTCTTCCTGTAACGGTCGCGTTTGTCGGAAACGGCCGCTTCCTGCGTCCCAGGGGCGGGAACGGCCGTTTCTTGAGCCCCAGGGGCGTGGGCACCGAGGCGTGGGCGGCCGAAATGTCGGCAGACCTTAGGGTTGTCCGATGGGAACCAGGTGATCTCGGGATGAGGCCAATCGATCCCCGGCTCATTCAACAGGCGCGTGCCACGCGCGCGTTTCTGGTCACATCGGTCGTTCTCGGCTCCGGCACGGCGATCCTGGTCATCGGCCAGGCCTGGTTACTCGCTGACGCGATCGTGGCCGTGTTTCTGGGAGGCGCGGATCTCGGCGGCATCTGGACTGACGTCCAACTCCTCGCGGTCGTGGTCGTTGCCCGGGCGGGCCTGGCATACGCCGGTGAGCGGGTCGCCTTCCGCGCCTCCGCCAAGGCGAAGAGCCAGCTGCGCATGGCCGTGCTGACGCGCCTGATGACGCTAGGCCCCGGCGCGATCCAGTCGCATGACCCCGCGCAAGTCTCCCAACTCACCACCAGAGGGATCGACGCCCTTGACTCGTACTTCGCCCGCTACCTGCCTCAACTCGTGCTCTCGGTGATCGTTCCGGTCGCAATCGGCGTCGCGATATTCACCCAGGACCCGCTCGCGGCAATGCTGGTCGCCCTGACCGTCCCGCTGATCCCGGTGTTCATGATCTTGATCGGGCGCTTCACGGGAAGACTCCAGCAACGCCAATGGCGAGCTCTGGGGATCTTGGCGGGGCATTTCCTGGATGTCGTAGCCGGGCTGCCGACGCTGAAGGCGTTCGGCCGCGCTCGAGCTCAGGCGGTCACGTTGCGGGGCATCGGTGACCGGTACCGCCGCGCCACGATGCGCGTGCTCCGGGTCGCCTTCATCAGTTCGCTAGTCCTCGAACTCGTGGCCACGCTCAGCATCGCCCTGGTCGCGGTCTCCATCGGCCTGCGGCTGGTCGGCGGCTCAATGGACCTGTTCACCGGTCTCGTCGTGCTCATCCTGGTGCCGGAGGTCTACCTGCCGCTGCGTCTGGTGGGCACGCATTTCCACGCGGCTTCTGAAGGAATGGCCGCCGCCACGAAGATGCTCGACATCCTCGACGAGCCCATCGTGGCTCCCGATGCGCTGGGGCGAGTACCGGTCTTGGCCGGACAGGACCTGCTCATCGCTGGCCTGAAGGTGACACGACCTGGCCGCGCGGTCCCGGCGATCGAAGGGCTGAACGCCCGAATCCGGGCTCGCGAAGTAACGGCCGTTGCGGGGCCGTCGGGGGCCGGCAAGTCCACGCTGCTCGCCGTGCTACTGGGGTTCGTCAAGCCGGACTGCGGATCGGTGACGGTCGATTCTGCCGCTGCCGCGAGCGACGCCGACGCGACTGAAGCCCGTGCGCGATCTGCCCCAACGAGCGCCCCAGGTTCGCGCCGGTGGCTGGATCAGATCGCATGGCTGCCCCAGGAGCCGACCTTCGTGGCGGGGACAGTGGCCGAGAACGTACGGCTCGGCAGCCCGGACGCATCTGACGCCGACGCGGCCGATGCCGTCATCGCCTGCGGTCTGGCGAAGGACAGGGAACAGGCCCGCGAGCTGCTGACCACCGTGATCGGCGAGCGAGGAGCCGGGCTGTCCGTCGGCCAGCGCCGCCGGGTCGCCCTCGCGCGAGTGCTGCTCAGGGACGCCGCGCTGGTGCTGCTCGATGAACCTTCAGCCGCGCTGGACGCTAACACGGAGTTGTGCGTCGTTCGCATCATCGAGCGACTGCGCTCGCAGGGTCGGACCGTCGTCGTCGTCGCCCACCGACCCGCCCTTGTCGAGCTGGCCGATTCGGTGATCCGGCTGACCGCCCCGCGCTTCGATGGTGAGGCCGACGCTGCGGCGGACGCGACAGCACGATCGATGCGGGTCCCTTCCCCCGATCTGGCGGTGAGGCCGTGACAGACACAGCGACGCCTCCGAGGGCTCCGACGCTGATTCCTGGGGACCGGCGACCTGCGCTTCTCCGGGTTGTCTCAGCGGCCAGACCCGTCGGCTGGCGGCTGCTGCTGGCGGCACTCCTCGGTGCCCTGGCCATTGGCTCATCGGTCGGACTGCTCGCCGCCAGCGCGTTCTTGATCTCCAAGGCGGCGCTACATCCGCCCATCCTCGAGCTCGGAGTGGCTATCGTCGCCGTCCGCGCGTTCGGGATCGGCCGAGGAGTCTTCCGCTATGCCGAACGGCTGTTCGGCCACGACGCCGCGTTCCGTTCGCTGACCGACCTGCGCTTGGCGATGTTCGACCGGCTGTCGACACTCGCTCCGGCCGGGGCCCGCTTGTGGCGCGGCGGGGATCTGCTCAGTCGCTTGGTCGCTGACGTGGACTCGATGCTCGACCTGTACCTGAGAGTGCTCCTGCCATACCTGGTCGCTGTCATGGTCGGCAGCGCGTCGGTGCTACTCGTCGCCCTCTTTGTCCCTGCGGCCGCCGTGGCGCTGGCCGTAGCCCTGTTGGTCGGGGGCGTTCTGGTACCGGCGCTGAGCCTCCGCTCGGCGAACCGCTCACAGCGCATGGCGGCGCCGGCCGTCGGTGCCCTGACCGCGGACACCGTGACCATGCTCGATGGCGCCGCCGAGTTCATCGCGCTAGGCGAACCGGACCGGATGCTGGAGCGGATCCGCGCGGTCGACGCGGAGTTGACCACGGTCGCGGCCCGTGGCGCGAAGTCCAACGCGCTCTCGGCCGCGATCGGAGCGCTCGCCCAGGGGGGCGCCGTCGTCGCGGCCTTGATCCTGGGAACTCAAGCCGTGACGACGGGAGCCCTGGACGGTGTCAGCTTGGCCCTCGTCGTTTTCGTACCTCTGGCTGCCTATGAAGCTGTCCAGGCGCTTCCGAGCGCGATCTTGTGTCTGGCCCGCGTCCGAACCTCCGCTGAGCGGATCGTAGAGATCGTCGACGCCGATGATCCGGTTCCCGATCCGGTCCAGCCGTGCGACCTTCCGGACACGCTCGCACCGGGGCGGCTCTGTGTGGACGGCCTGAGCGCGGGCTGGGAATCCGACCGCTGGGTCGTCGAAGGCGTGAACCTCACCCTGGAGTCCGGCAGCAGCACGGCCCTCGTGGGACCGAGCGGATCGGGCAAGTCCACTGTCGCGGCCGCCATCGCCCGGTTCGCGCCGAGCCAGGGGCACATCGACTTCGACGGCCGGGACATCAGGACGCTGTCCGGCGATGACGTGCGCCGAATCGTGGGTGTGGCGCCGCAGGACTGCCACTTGTTCGACACCACGATCGCGGAGAACGTGCGACTGGCTAGGCGATCAGCGACTGACGAGGAGATCAGCGAGATTCTGGACGAGCTCGGGCTCGGGCCATGGCTGGAGTCTCTCCCGAATGGCTTGGGCACCGATGTCGGCAGGTTCGGCAGATCGGTCTCGGCGGGGCAGCGCCAACGCATCGGCCTGGCCAGGGTGCTGGTTTCCGAGCAACCCGTTGTCGTAGTTGACGAGCCGACCGAATACTTGGACGCGGACAGCGCCGAGCTTGTGATCGAGACTCTAAGGCGCCGATGCTCGCGGCGAGCGCTGCTGGTCATCTCCCACCGCGAGGCCGATGTCGCTTCGTGCGACCACGTCGTGCGCCTCCCCCCTCCCGACTTAGCGGCCGCTAACGACAGAAACACTCGTTAGGCGCAGAAACTCCCGTTGAAACGGGCGCGTCTGTACCCAAACATGCGCGTTTGTTGGGAACGGGCGCTTCGGCGCCGGGGCCGGGGGCAGGGCCGGGGCCGGGGCCGGGGCCGGGCCCAGACAGCGGGCAATGGCGGACTCGCGAGCTTTACGGCTTCCCTTGCATAGCCTTCTGGAGGAGTTCCACGAGCGGACCGTCGTAGAGGGTCTTATCGCCGACCGTCACCTTCAAGTTGGCGCCCTCTTTGGTCCCGGTCGCCTCCGCTGCTATCGGCTTCTTGTCCATGGTCTGGCCAGTGCACTTCAGCGACTTCTTCACCTCTCCGGGCTTGCAAACCGGACCGCTCAGAATGGCCACGTCGTTCTTGAGCAGGATGTCACCGACTGCCGCCGCCACGACGGCGTCCCCCGCCTCGCCCGGGGCAAGGAGGCCCCCAACCGTGGAGCATCCAGCCAGCACAACCGCCAGCGCGCCAGCCGCGAGCACCCCGGTCCCGCGCTTCCCGATCCCGTTCATCATGCTGGCTTCCCCTTCCGGTAGGCGGCTAGGCGCGCTCTTTGAGCCACATGGGACTTCTCAAGCTGTGCGTCGGTGATCTGGCTCATGTCGAACGGCGCGGGCATCAGCAGCTCGGTATTGCGGTCCAGGGGCGACCCGACGAGCGTCCACGGCTCGAACATCCAACTGTTGCCCGCCAGCTGCCGGCTCAGGGAAGCAAGCCCGGTCTGGGAGTAGTCGCCCTCGGTCCATACCGGCGGTGACGAATGGTTGATGACGGTAGTGAAGATGGAGAGAGTCCCATCGCGGTTGTCCACGATTTCCAGCAACTGTTGCTGCTGCGGATAGTCCACGCACGACGCCGCCGCAATCTCCCAAAAACCCGCGCCGGACTTCGCGTGGGGGATGATCATGTTCCGGTGCGAGTGGCCGTTGAACCACGCGATCATGTGCGGGAACCCCAACAGCATCTCCACGAACTCCTCGGCGTGGACAAGCCGCTGACCGGCGGCCAGTGTCGGCTCAGCATCGTTGTCCAGGCTCAGCGAGTTGTGGTGGCTGTTGATCAGACACAGCTTCTTCTCCGCCGTCGCCTTGGCCAGTTCTGACTTCAACCAGTTGAACTGGGCCTCCGGGATCGCACCGTTGGCGCCAGCTACCTGGCTGCAGGAGTCCAGGCCGAACACGCGGAAGAACGGCCCGACGTCGGTCTTCCACCAGGTTTCGCCGTTCTTGAGGTTCTCAGATGTGAAGCCATGCCCGACAGGCCCGGGCAGAGGCGTCGTGTTCATGTGCTCCCGCATGAACTGACCCTGTTCGAGCATGGACCGCTTCGCGTCAGGAGTCACCTTTCGGGTTCCAGGACGAAGTCCCAGCTGGTACTGCACCTGATCGACCAGGCGCTGCAACGCGCTCGTGCTGGCCTCCCAGCCGTTCAGCATGTTGAACCCGCTGCCCGACCAGGTCGCCGCCTTGCTTTCGCCCGTGGCCCACTGCCTCATCATCTCACCGGGGTTGATGTTGCCCATGAACAACGAGTCGTGGTTGCCGTACACCGAGTACCACGGGACGGGCAGCCCCGGGGACTCCACGTTCTGGCTGACGGCGGCATCTAGAACACCGTCCAGCTGCGGGAACCCGTAGGTTCCGTATTCGTCAGCTCCAGGGTTGCCTGGCTGGTACGCGTACGTCGACTCAGGCCAAACCTGGATGCCCTCATAGACACCCGGCGCCCCGCTGTTCGGAGTTACCGCCACACCGTCCAGCGTGTTGATGCTCCAGCGCAGCTCCAGCGCCGACATCGAGTCCGCGTTGTCGCCCGTGTTGAACACAGCGGCCATCGGGGCGCCCGTCAGCGGGCTCTCCATCGCGTCGACCAGTGACGTCACCATCGCCGACAGCACCTGGACTGTCATCGTGTCGTGCGGGCGCGTGGCGTCAACGAATGTCGCCGTCAGAGCTACCAGTGGCTCCAGCCGCCCTGGGGACTGAGCGTCGATGATGTGGTTGTCGCTCAGGTGACCCAAGTACAACAACGAGCGGCGCTGCTTCAGCCTCGCAGCGGCCGGGGCCTTGCCGATCAGGTCCAGACGCGGAATGTAGGCCTCCCCGGGACCGGCGGCCGTGACGCGGAACTTGTTCTTCAGCACCGACCCAAGCCTGATCGTCTGCTGCAGAGTCGTCGGGGCTTCCGAGGGTAGCTGCGGCGCGGCCAGTACCTGGCCAAGGAAGTCCTTGGGCAGCATCCACACTCCCGCGAGCGCGGCCGTTGTCGCCATGAATTGCCTGCGCGAAAGGCCATTGGTCTGAGTCATGTCACTGCCTCCAGAGCCGAAGATGTCATCTCATCCAGTTCCCGGATCGCCTTCCAGCGAAGGACTTCGCGGGCCTTTGCGGCGGACGCTACCAGCGCTGGGGGGTCTCCGGGTCGGCGTTCGGCAATCTCGACCGGAATCTGGCGGCCCAGCGCCCGGTTCACAGAGTCGATGACTTCCAGGACGCTGGAGCCACGCCCCGTGCCGACGTTGACGATCTCGCGTACGGATCCCTCCTCCATCAGAGCAGCGGCGGCGACGTGAGCCTCCGCCAGGTCCGACACGTGGATGTAGTCGCGCACGCAGGTGCCGTCCGGCGTTGGGTAGTCCGAACCGAATACGTTGGCGGGGGCTCCCCCGGCGGCGTTCCGCAACAGTATGGGGATCAAGTTGGCCACGCTCGTGTCGCCGAGGTCAGGTGATCCAGCGCCGGCGACGTTGAAGTACCGAAGAGCCACCCACGACAGTCCGCTGGCCTGGGCAGCGTCCGCTACAGCCCATTCCCCGATGATCTTCGTCTCTCCATACGGCGAGATCGGAACGGTCGGGCTATCCTCCGTGACGGGCATGACTTCCGCGTGACCGTAGACCGCGGCGGATGAGGAGTAGACGATCCTCGATGCGCCCGTCTCGACCATGGATTCCAGAACCGTCAAGATCCCGCCGACGTTCTCCCTGAAGTACCACAGCGGCTTGGCCACCGACTCCTCCACCGCCTTCTTGGCGGCCAGGTGGATGACGCCGTCGATGCCGTGGCGCCGCATGACGGATGTGACGAATGACCCGTCACACACCGAGCCTTGTTCGAGCGCGACGCCATCCGGCACCCGCTCGGCCAGACCGGTCGATAGATCATCCAGCACGACGACTTCGCGGCCTGATGCCAGGAGCGAGCGCGAGACATGGGAACCGATGTAGCCCGCGCCTCCCGTGAGCAGCCATTTCATTCAACTGAACGTAGTGGACCCGGGCGTAGCCGGGGGCCGAAAGCGGCGCACCACCTGGCCAGCACCGAGTCCTTGGATCACGCGATTGCTTTGGAGCTAGGCTTGCGGCAGTCCTGCTGGCGTCAAACGAGGGGTGTGCGTGTCTGCCCTACAGCCGCTGAGGATGTCCTTCAGTCGTTGGAACCGTGCACGGAAAGCTCGCTTCGCGCTCGATTTCATCCGGCGGCACGATCTGCGGTCCGTGCTCCTAGTGGGTGTGGCACAGGCCGCCGGGCACTATGCAACCGAGAACCACGTGGAGCGAGTGATCGCGGACAGCGGCGCCTACGTTGTGGCATCTGGCCTTCATCAGATCGATGACACGTGGTCCGAGTACCAGCAGTGCGACGCCCTTGCCCTCCCGTTTCGAGACGACGAATTCGATCTCGTCTACTCCAACGCGGTGATTGAGCATGTAGGACGGCAAGCCGAACAGGCGAAGTACGTCTCAGAGCATTCCCGCGTGGGACGGGCCTGGATAATCACTACGCCCAATCGGCTCTTCCCGATCGAGTCTCACACAATGACCATGTTCCGGCACATGTCGCCAGCCTGGAGCACGCCATCCGTCACGCGCCTACTGAGCCCAGGAGATCTGAAATCTCTTCTTCCCCCCGGATCACGGATCAAAGGATCTGTGTTGTCGCCGACCCTCACCGCTTACGCATCACCGGCGAGATTAGGGAAGCACCAAACTCGCCTTCAGTGAAGCGAGGGCGGGTCGACCACCTAGCCCGCGGGAGTGCCGACGAACGTCTCGCTGAAGTACTCGCGGTCCAGCACTCGGTAGTAGACCTGCGGGCCAACCGGGGCCGGCAGCATGCCGAGCCACGGCTGCGTCTCGTCCATCATCGACTCGTCGTAGACCGACGCCGCTGAGTGAATCTGACCCGCGAACCCCGAGATCGACACCGCCGCAGTCGGCTCTGGAAGGACGTTCTCGTTCTCGGCGGCGTAGTCGCTGAATGCCCCCGGCATGGGCAACCAAGTACCGATGCGCTGCTCGGGCAGTGTCGCGGTCCAGATCTGGGTCACCGGGCCAGCCTTGCCGCCCCCTGACTGAGTCACAGCGTTCAGGGCGATGGAACCCGTCACGGCGTGAGCCTCACGCGAGTTCGCGTCGACCGCGGCGGGCAGAGTCAGGACGGTCGAAGGCGCGAAGGCAGCGATGATGTCAGCGACCTTCTTGCCGATGACCGCCGGATCCTGGTCAGCGATCGTGGCCGCTTCGTACCCCAACGAGTCCACTTGATCCAAACCGATGGCGCTGGCCACTTCCGGCGGAAGCTTCGCCGGGCGTGACTGAGCCTCATCACTGTCCGCGCCTTGGGCTGGAGCACCGCCGTCGGTCAGGTACACCGCTGCCGTGCGCACACCGGAGCTGTCGAGCTGAGCCAGCGTCCCGGCGGCCGCGAGCTCATCCCCTGGCTCGGCGAAGATCGCCAGCAGGCGTGGAGCGGCCGTGGAACCGACCAGGCTCGCGATCTCCGGGGTCTCTGACTCATTCAGCATCGACCTAGCTAGCGCGCCCGCGACCAAACCGGCGACGAGCATCACGGCGACCACCAGGGCCAGGCGCCGGACCACGCGACGCGGCCGATGCCGGACGACGCGCAGCTCCGGGACGGCGTCAACCCGCCGCGGGGTTTCGATCAGCTTCGCCATGGTCCCTCCAGATCCTTGCCCCCATCCCCCTCGGGCTCTCCCGAAGGTAACCCGGCGGCAAGCGATTAGCGTGCAGGCGGTCGGCCGTGTTGGCTGTCGGGACTACAACCGGGCGGCGCACTAGCCTGGACGGATGGTCCGCGTGACACTGCTGCAGCTCCGGACTAGCGAAGATGAGCCGACATCCCGCAGGGTATCCAGAGTCCTGCGATTGATCGAGGCCGAACGCGACCGCGCGGATCTGGTGATGCTGCCGGAGATGTGGAGCGTCGGCGCCTTCGCCGATCCCGACACGGTCACAGCCGCGGCCGAGCCGCTGAATGGACAGCTGGCTACGTCCCTGGGCCAAGCCGCCAAAGCCGCCGGCCTGTGGCTGCACGCGGGGTCGATCCCCGAGATCGTCGACGACGCACTCCACAACACGAGCCTACTGTTCGCTCCCGACGGCCAACTGCGCGCCACTTACCGCAAGATCCACCTGTTCGGTTTCGACGCCGGGGAAGCGGCCATCATGACCGGCGGAGGTCAGGTCGTCGTGACAGGCACACCTTTGGGGCGAACAGGGCTATCTACGTGCTACGACCTTCGTTTCCCCGAGCTCTACAGGGAGTTGCTCAACCTTGGGGCGGGAACCTTCCTGATACCGGCGGGATGGCCGACCGCCCGCATCGAAACCTGGGAGCTGCTGGCCAGGGCGCGAGCCATCGAAAACCAGGCCTTCGTCTTCGCGTGCAACGCGGCGGGAATCAGCGGCGGGGTCTCGCTGGGCGGCCGCTCCCTGGTCGTGGGACCCTGCGGCGAAGTCCTGGCAATGGCCGACAGCGACGAGGAAAGGCTCAGCGTTGACGTCGACCTGACCCAAGTCGCCCGATCGCGCGCTGAGTTCCCCGTGCTCGCTGACCGGCGCATGACCGGCCCGCCATGGATTCCGGCCTCGGCCGAGTGATTCGCGTGCACACGAGCCAGGGACCTGTCGAGCCGCTGCTCGTAGAGCTGCGCGACGCGTTGGGCAGCGAACACGTCCTGACCGGCGACGACATCCCATCCGCCGCCCTGATCGACTGGACCGGCTGCTTCGGCGGGCCCGCCCAGGCGTACATCCGCCCCGCCAACACCGAGCAGGTCGCCGCGGTCCTGCGCGCTTGCCTTCGCCACAGCTGGCCGGTTATCCCCCAAGGCGGCAACACCGGGCTCGTCGGCGGCAGCGTTCCTGGGGAAGCCGACCGGATCCAGCCAGTGATCCTGTCGACCCGGCGCCTGACCGGGATCGAAGTTGATTCAGACCAGATCGTCGCCGGAGCCGGCGTCACCCTCGCCGAAGTCCAGCACGCGGCGGCCAAGGCCGGCCTCTACTACGGAGTCGACCTCGCCGCTCGGGACTCAGCGACCATCGGCGGGACTGTCGCCACCAACGCGGGAGGCGTCCGGGTCTGCGCCTATGGCATGACAAGAGCGCAGCTGCTCGGAGTCGAAGCGGTCCTGGCCGACGGAACAGTGCTGACCGACCTTGGCGGCCTGGTCAAGAACAACACCGGGTACGACCTGTCCGCGCTTCTGTGCGGCAGCGAAGGCACGCTGGCCGTGATCACGCGGGTCCGAATGCGCCTCTGGCCGCCTCCGGGTTCATCGACCCTCGCCGTTGGTCTGACCCCAGACCTGGGCAGCGCCGACGAATCGCTGCGAGCCGTCCTCAGGCCAGGGTTCCGGCTGCTGGCCGCGGAAGTGGTCGATCACGCCGGTTGGCGATTGGCGGGCGACCTGCTGGGCCGAGCGGCGCTTGCGCCTGAATCCGGCTACGTGATCATGCTCGAGGTCCAGGACGGTGGAGCCGGACAGGGATTCGACCCGGACGCCCTATCTGCCCTAGACGCGGTCGTGGCGGTCGACGCCAATGACCGTGCCCGCCTCTGGCGGCTGCGCGAAGGCCAGACCGAGTCCTGGGCGACCTTGGGTCCGGTACACAAGTTCGACGTGTCACTTCCTGTCGCCGCCATGGACGAGACCCTGCGCGCGGTCCGCCTGGCGTTGGCAGAACGCGCTGACATCTTGGCTGTGGGTGTGTTCGGACACCTGGCCGACAGGAACTTGCACCTAGAGGTTGTTAGCGCGGACCCGAAGGCAGACGGGCTTTCCGAGACAGTGCTGACCCTGGTAGCGGCCTCGGGCGGGTCGATCTCGGCCGAACACGGCCTGGGCAGGGCCAAAACCAAGTACCTTCCCCTGAGCCGAAGCGCAGCGGAGATCCAGACGATGACGAAGATCAAGAACGCGCTTGATCCTGTCGGCCTGCTCAACCCCGGGGTCGTGATCGCGGACCCACCGCGCGAATGAGCGCCGGTTCCGGTCCAGGTCCTGGAATCCTGGCCGCGTGTCGCCCGAATCCGCTTCCGAAGTGATCCCGCGGATCGTGGCGCATCGGGGAGCTAGCGCTGTCGCTGCCGAGCACACCCTGACCGCGTACCAGCGCGCCATAGACCTGGGCGCGGACACGGTCGAGTGTGACGTCCGGATGACGGCTGACGGGCATCTGGTGTGCGTGCATGACAGCCGGATCGACAGGACCAGCGATGGACGTGGCCGAGTGTCCAACAAGACGCTGTATGAACTACGCGAGCGCGACTTCGGGGCCAGCTCGCCGCAGGACCACGCCTGGCTGGACGCGGCCGACGCGCCGGACTACGACGAGCAGACACGCCGGATCCTCACTCTCGATCGGCTGTTGGAGTTCGTCCTGGGCGCTGACCGCCAGGTGGACATCGCCATTGAGACCAAGCATCCGACCCGTTTCGGTGGATTCACCGAGCAGACCCTGGCGCAGACCCTTCAGCGTTTCGGCTTGGACCAGGCCGCACCGGGCGCCCACTGGCGTGTCTGGGTCATGTCCTTCGCCGCCATCGCGCTGCGCCGCATCCGGGTGTTCGCTCCCGGGATCCCGACTGTATTCCTGATGGAACGTGCCCCCTTACGCTCCAAGTCTGGATGGTTGCCCAACTCCGCGAGCATCGCTGGGCCCTCGATCGAGATCATCGCCAAGGACCCGGATCTGGTTGCCCGCTGGCATGATGCCGGGCACAAGGTCCACGTTTGGACGGTTGACATCGAGGCCGACGCCCTGCTCTGCGCGAAGCTTGGAGTCGACGCGGTCATCACCAACCGGCCGCACGATGTTCGCCAATGGCTGACATCGGCGTGACACTGACTTCCCGCCGCAGGTTCCGACCCCGTGAGGACTCGGCACGGGGACGGGCGGGTCGAAAAGACCCCAGAAAATAAGTGTTCGAGCGCTACCGACGGGGGATGCAGCAGCGCTCGAACAAGTCTCAGCCTAGGCCAGGGTGGTTACCACCGCAACTCCCGACACGGCGTTGGTTGAGTGTTGAAGCAGAGAAGTTGCCCGAGTTCGATCGCACTGGATCGGGCAGCAAAGCGGATACCCTGATCGGGTGTGGGCAGCCCTGACGCTAGTCGTAGCGATCATCGCGCTCGTCGCCGCGCTCGTCGCGCTGCGGCGAGTTGACGTTGTGGCGGCCAGAGCCGGTCGGTCATCGGACGGCCCGCTGCAACGGGACGTTGACTCAGCTCCGTCGGGCGGCACAGTGCTCGCGTCCAGCGCGGCGCCGGAATCTGTCGGCTTGAGTCGACTCGCGGTTGTCCGGTACGACGCGTTCGATGACCTCGGTGGTCAGCTGTCCTACTCCGCCGCGCTGCTCGACGACGCCGGCAAGGGGATCGTGATTACCGGCATCCATGGGCGCTCAGAAACTCGGACCTATCTCAAGCAGGTCCCGACTTCCGGAAGTGGTGCGGTCTCCAAGCTGTCACCCGAGGAGCAGGAGGCAGTTCGTGACGCGATGCGGGGATCAGGTCATGCCTGAGATCGGCACCGTGGTGTTCCTAGGCCCGCGCGGCACCTTCGCCGAGGCGGCGCTGCTGGCACTCCCAGAGCTGTCGAGCATGCCAGCCAGGCCTGTGCCGTCGGTGACCGCCGCTCTGAACGCCATCAGGTCGGGCGACGCCGACGTCGCCCTGGTCCCGATCGAGAACTCGGTCGAAGGATCAGTGTCGGGGACATTGGATGAACTCGCATCCGGCGAACCGTTGGAGATCATCAACGAGATCGCGATACCCGTGCGGTTCGCGCTGCTGGCCGCGCAGCCAATCGAACTGCCGCAGATCGCTTCGGTCGGAACGCACCCGCACGCCGCTGCGCAATGCCGCCGCTGGCTTCACGACAACCTCCCGCACGCACAAGTAGTCCCCACAACATCCACCGCCGCCGCGGCCGAGGCCCTCAGCGGAGGCGCTGCGGGGTATCAAGTCGCTATCGCCCAGCATCTGGCAGCCGAGCTGTACGGCTTGGAGGTCATCGTCGATGGCATCGCGGACAACGACGAAGCCTCCACGCGCTTCGTGGCTGTCGCCCGACCGGGCGCGATCCCCGCACGCACGGGAGCGGACAAGACCAGCCTGGTTCTCTACATCACGGCTAACCGCGCGGGTGCGCTGCTTGAGATCCTCACCGAGTTCGCGGCCCGGGGAATCAACCTGACACGAATCGAGTCGAGGCCGACCCGGCGAGCTCTGGGCGACTACTGCTTCTCGGTCGACCTTGAGGGCCATGTCGCTGACGCGCGCGTCGGCGAAGCGCTGATGGGGTTGCGCCGAGTCTGTGCCGACGTCCGGTTCCTTGGGTCCTACCCGCGCCACGATGGCAAGGAGCCTCACTTGCGCGAAGGCGTGTCAGATGAGGATTTCGCCGCGGCACAC
>JAUYJT010000016.1 GCA_030700225.1 Candidatus Nanopelagicales bacterium
CGTCTGGAGTTCGCGGCGTGGACGATCTTGTTCTTGCCCGCGTAGATGGCGACGTGACCGTTGCCATTGAAGAACACGATGTCGCCGACCTTGCGTTTGCGCGCGCCAACGTGCTTGGTTGTCGGGCGCAGTGCGTAGGAAGATCTTGGCAGGTTCTTCCCGCCAACCTTCCGGTAGGCCCAGTTCACTAGCCCGGAACAGTCGAACGTGTTCGGCCCCGCCGTGCCCCATACGTACCGGCTGCCCACCCGCGTCTTAGCCTTGCGGACGATCGCACGGCGCAGAGCCTTGCGCTCCTGCCCGGACTTGACCAGGATCTTCGCCGTCGCGGCTTCCGCCGGAGGCGTGGTGGACGGGGACATGGCCAGCACCGTGCCAGCGAGCGCGGCGGCCGATGCCGCCGCTATTGTCCGGGTAATCGTCGTACTCAAGTCTTCTCCTTCTTTCTTTCCCCACGAGCTGATCCGCGCCCGCCCCGCTTCCGGCACTAGGCACGAATCTGCGACCGTATGCCCACCCAGGGGGGGCCGCTCAACATGGCTGTCCCGCTATCGGACACTCCTGCGACACGTCGGCGACGCTTTCGAGACATCCGTGACACGGTGTAGTGAGAGCCCGCTCACGTCTGGACGCGCGGATGATCGCGGGAATCCCTCGCCCCGCGCGATCTCGTCACTTAAGGTCAGCGGCCGCGCCCAGATGTGTGACGCCCGTCACATTCGCCGCAAGACGGACAGAACCCCGTCATCCTCAGGATCTGGAATCAGCGTGGGAACAGCGGCTTTGACGACGGGATGCGCCGAGCGGACCGCGACAGCGCGCCCGGCCCACAGCAGCATCGGCAGGTCATTCGGCATGTCGCCGACGGCCAACACGTCAGCCGAGGTCATTCCCCACCCGGCGGTCATCTCCGCCAAGGCCGTCGCCTTGGTCACACCGCCGGGCCCGAACTCCAGCAGGAGTTGGCTGCGGGTTGAGTGCGTCCCCTCGACCAGATGACCGACGTGGCTGGCCACTTCGGCCGCGAGTCGATCTGCCTCGTGAGCGCCACCGGGCAACCTGACTAGCAACTTGACGATCGGAGAGCCCTCGATCAGTTCATCGAACGAGCCGACCCGCCTTACGTTGTGCTTCGCCTCGGGGTTGAAGGTCCGCTCTCGGCGCAGGATCGAATTGGAAAGCGGCCCTAGGTCCGCCTGCTCCACGGCGAACGCGGCATCAGGCCCAAGGCACTCGCGCAGGGCCACCAGGACTTCCCTGGCGACGTCGGCGGGGATGGGCGAGCACCTCGTGATCAGCCCGGCGCGCAGGTCGACGATCACGGCCCCGTTCGCGCAGATCGCATGGCCCACATGGCCGGTGGCCTCTACCACGGCGTCCATCCACCTCGGTGGCCGCCCAGTCACAAACACGATCCGGACGCCGCGCGCTTCGGCAGCCGACAGGCCCTCTCTGGTAGCTGCGCTGACGCTTCGATCCGGGCGCAGCAGTGTCCCGTCCAGGTCCGTCGCCAGGACGCACCGCGCGGGAGTCACGGCGATGACGGCGAGAGGTGCTCGCGGCCACCGAGCCAGGGGCGCAAGGCAGTCGGGATGCGCACGCATCCGTCCGGCGTCTGGTGGTTCTCCAGGATCGCCACAATGATGCGAGGCATCGCCACCAGAGTTCCGTTCAGCGTCGCGACCGGGTGAGTCTTCCCATCGGATGAGCGGAACCGGATCTTCAACCGGCGAGCCTGAAACGACGTGCAGTTCGACGCGGAAGTCACTTCTCTGTACGTGTTCTGCGTCGGAATCCACGCCTCGATGTCGAACTTGCGGGCCGCGCTGGCACCGAGGTCGCCGGTGGCCACGTCGATCACTCGGTAGGGGATCTCCAGCAGGTCCATGAACTGCCGCTCCCAACCGAGGAGCCGCTGGTGTTCGCTGATCGAATCGTCCGGGTGGCAGAAGGAGAACATCTCGACCTTGTCGAACTGATGCACCCGGATGATGCCCCGGGTGTCGCGTCCGTGAGTCCCGGCCTCGCGGCGGAAGCACGGCGAGAAGCCCACGTAGCGCACCGGCAAGTCGGCCTCACTCAGAATCTCGTCGGCGCGGAAGGCGGCTAGCGAAACCTCGGCTGTCCCCACCAGATAGAGGCCATCCGCCTCCAGGCGATACACGTTCTCGGCGGCCTGACCCAGGAAGCCGGTCCCGGCCATCGCCTCGGGCTTGACCAGCGCAGGCGGCAGAACCGGCGTGAATCCCTCACCCACCGCCAATGACATGGCCAGGTTCAGCAGGGCCAACTCAAGCAGCACAGCGTCACCGGTCAGGTAGTAGAAGCGCGCCCCGGAGACCTTCGCGGCCCTCTCGGTGTCAATCGCGCCCAGAATCTGCCCGATCTGGAGGTGATCCTTCGGGCTGAATCCCTCGACCGCGAAGTCCCGGGGTTCGCCCACGGTCGCGATCAAGCGGAAGTCCTCCTCGGCCCCGACCGGAGCGTCGGCGTCGACGATGTTGTCGATCAGCATCAAGCTGGCGTCAACCCTGGCGGAGGCAGCAGCAGAGACAGCCGCCTTCGTCTTCACCGCGTCAGCCAGGCCCCCCGACTCGGCCATCGCGGCAGCCAGCTCCCGCTCGACCTCAATCAGCGCCTCCCCCGTCGCGGTCTTCTTCCGCCCCACGAGTTGACCCACAAGCTTGCTCTGGCGCTTCTGCTCCGCCCGGGCAGCCTCGAAGGATCGCAGAACCTCACGCCACTCCCGATCAAGCTCGAGCGCCCGGTCAACCAGCGCGGGGTCGGCGCCCCGTCGCCGTTGCGAATCGCGGACAGCGTCTGGTTCCAGCCGCAGCACCTGAAGGTCGATCACCCCAGAGAGCCTAGCGATCGCGCCGCGGCACGCCTCAGAGGTAGGGCCCCGGTGGCGGCCGTCGAGTCCCTGGCGCGCCTTCCTCAGACGGCGCCTCGACGTTCATCTGCGGCACCGCCCCTGGTCCCGCGGAGATCGCCCGGCGACGGACTTCCTCGAACGCTGCCCGTGCTGCCATCTGCTGAGCGAACAGCGCGGTCTGGATTCCGTGGAACAGTCCTTCAAGCCAACCAACCAGCTGAGCCTGAGCGATCCGCAGCTCAGCCTCGGTGGGTTGGGAGTCTTCGGTGAACGGCAGCGTGAGGCGATCCAGTTCCTCAACCAGCTCGGGAGAAAGGCCGTCCTGAAGTTCCTTCAACGAGCGGGTGTGGATGTCCCGGAGGCGCGTGCGGGCGACCTCGTCAAGCGGGGCGGCCCTGACCTCCTCAAGCAACTGCTTGATCATCGACCCGATGCGCATTACCTTCGCTGGCTGTTCGATCAAGTCCGTGATCCCTTGACCCTGATCGTCTCCGGTCTCGACGGTCGCAGCCGAGCTCTGGAGCACTTCGCCGATCATCTCCCCATCAGGCCCCACAACTATCACGCGATTGGCATTGCTGACTGGATCCGTTTCGGCTTCGCTCGTGTCGGCTCCGCCCGGGTCAGGTGTCTCGGCCATGCCTTGATTCTGTCACTCGACGGGCGAGTCAGCATCCGCGAAGGTCAGCGGCGTAGGAACAGCCCAGCGTTGGGAGCTAGCGATTGGCGCAAAGGTCCACCTGCTTGAGCGCCAGGATCCGATCCACCGAATCGTTGACCCGGCCTTCGGCGATGCGTCCAGCCTCCACAGCCTTCCTGAGTTGCTTGATCACGTCACTCGCCTCGTCCAAGCTGTCCCACAGCGCGATGTCAGCCCCGGCGGCGATCGCCTTCTCGGCGGTCTTCGCGATGCTCATGTCGCGTGCGATCGCGAGCGCGGATAGCGAGTTGGTCATCGCCACCCCCTGGAAGCCGAACTCATCACGAAGCAGCTGATACGCGAACGGGGACAGCGTCGCCGGCCGACCCTTCGTCAGGCCAGGCACTGCCGCGTTTGTCAGCATGACCGCCACGGGCTCCGCACTGAGCAACGACTCGTAGGGGATCAGGTCTGAACGCTCCAGCTTCGACAAGGACCGCGTCTTGAGGGGCTCCGCGCCGGAGTTGTCGATGCCCGAGCCCAGCCCCGGAAAGTGCTTCAGGACCGGGATCACTCCGCCCGCGCGTAGGCCGTCGGCGAACGCACCCGCGAACTTCGTCACGGTCTCGGCATCGTCGGAGAACGAGCGGTCACCAATCACTGAGTCGTCCGGCTGCGAGCTGACGTCCACGACCGGAGCCAGGTCCATGTTCAACCACAACTTCCGCATTGTGCGGCCAATCGCGGTGCCCTGCTTCTTGACTTGCTGCGACGACATCTCGTCGGCCATCGATCGGGCCGACGGCAGGTAGCCGGTAATCCCCTCAAGCCGCTGGACACGGCCGCCTTCCTCATCGACGGCCAGGAATGGCGGAACTTCGCCGCCGGCATCGACTACCTGGGCGAGCTGGCCATCGGCGTACGCGGTGGAGTTGGACCCCAGGAAGTTGACTCCGCCGACTTTGCCATCGGCGATCGAATTGACGGCGGCGCTGATGGACTGCTCAGCCAACGAGCTCGGCGCTCCGCCCATGAGGAGCTGCCCCAGCCGACGCTGAATCGGCCACTCGGCGATGGCGGTGCGATTGCTGCACTCCGCCGACCCCGACGGCTCCGGGGAGCCCGAGCCGCACGCACTCAGCACAAGGCCGAGGGCTACGAAAGCGACGAAACTGGCGGACTTCATCGGAAGCACCATGAACGCAGGCTACCTGGACGTGCCGCCAAGCCACTGGATGCGGGGATTGTCGCCCCCAGCGTCGGCCCGGCCGAATGCGCACGCCGCAGCCGATCGACCTGCCAGAATGCGCGGATGAACTTCCCTGGCGATGTCGAAGTCGCCGACCTGTCGATCCTGGACGAGGCAGAGCGGGCGGACCTCGTGTCGTTGATCCAGCGTTCGGAGCGTGGCGAAACTGGAGCGTCGGTAACCACAGCGGGAGACGTTGGCGTGTTTCTCGACGGCCCCGACGCCGAGCTGTGGGCCGGGAGGCTCTTGCGCCGCGAAGGACGCTTGATCGGCGCGCAATTCGTCGAGTGCTACAGCGAGGCCCGCGACGTCCTGCTCGACCCTCACGTGGAAACGACGATGCCCAAGGATCGTCGGCGAGCGATTCTCGACGCGCTCCTCCAAGACGGCCTCGCATCCGCCCGCATCATCGCCGCCAGATACGAGGCTTCCAGCTCCCGGCCGGAGCGTCATGACCCACATCCAGCACTGGTGAACGCCGATCCGCACTGGGACACCAACCCGGATATCTGGCAGGTTACGGCCAGCTCGCTAGCCGGGGAGCATGAACGGAACGACGCCTACAGCCGTGCGGGATTCCGGCATGTTCGTACGTTCGCTCAGATGCGGATCGATGTGGCCGCAACCACTCCCGCCCCGCCCGCCCCGCGTGGGGTGACATCGCGTGTCGTCTGCGGCGACAGCGATTTGCGGGCCGTCCACGCGATCTACAACGAGGCATTCGCCGACCACTGGGGCGAATACCCCCGGGCCTATGAGTCCTGGCTGGCCAACCATCGAGCTCGGCCCGGGCACGATGAAGGACAGTGGGTGCTCGCGATCGTGGATGGTCAGCCCGCGGGAATCTGCTTGTGCGACGACTCCAAGGTCCCGCATGGCTACGGGCATGTGGAGATCCTGGGCGTACTGCGGTCAGCGCGAGGCCGAGGCGTGGCGGACTTTCTCCTACGAAGCGCCTTCGCCGCGTCCGCCGCACGGGGTCTTCAAGGAACCGAACTGGAGGTTGACTCGTCTAGCCCGACCGGAGCGGACCGCCTGTACTACAAGGTCGGGATGCGGCCCCACGAGTCGTACCTGTCCTGGCTGACGCCAGTCCATCCCCCTTCGGCCTAACGCTCGCCTTGTCGCGACCCCCGAGGCTCCCCGGCGGCCTCTCGCCCAGCCCCGCCCCGCGTCCCTTCAGTCGTCGTCCGCCCGCCCGATATGCCCGGATCGTTCCCTCGATCTGCCCGCTATGGTCGTTACCCGGCAGGATCTGAGGCGGGTAACGACGATAACGGGTCGATCGGCGGCACCGGGTCCATCGGCCCCGGACTCAGCTAGTCGAACGGCGAGGGCTCGTCGGCTGGTTCACCTGACTCGGACGCTCCAGCCGAAGCCGCCGCTGGTTGGGGTCTTGTCCCGGACTGCTGGATAAGCACCAAGCGATCGCCGCGATTGAACGCCCGGACGCTGTGACTGTCAAACCGATGCACAACGCCCTCTCGAATGACTGCCAGCACGATCTGGCCCCCAGCGTCCAACTCCTCCGGACCAATCCCGACCTCGGCTGGCTCCACGTCGCGTTCCATGACCTCAAGCCCGCGGGCCGAGTCCAACAGGTCCTCCATAAGGCTGCCGGCGGTCGGGGATATCAGCGACATGGACAGCAACTGGCCAACGGCCTCAGCCGTCACGATGACCGCGTCCGCGCCAGAGTCCCGCAGGAACTGGGCGTTGGCGGCTTGCTTCGCGACACAAACGACTTTCGTGTTCGGGGACAGCCTCTTGACCAGCATGGTGATAAGAACGCCCATCGGATCATCACTCGTCGCGATGACAACGCGGCCCGCGCGACCTATGCCCGCCTGAATCAGTACGCTCTCGCGGCTGGCGTCCCCCATCACAACCGTGAGCCCATTCGCGGTAGCCTCGCGCACGCTTTCCTCGTCAGCCGCGATGACCACGATTCGGTCAGCCGCCGTGCCGTGCTCCCGCAGTCCACGGATCGCGCTTCGCCCGGTGATGCCGTAGCCGATGACCACCGTATGATCTGACACTTTGTCCCTCCACTTCCGGACGCGCCATTCGTACTGCGTCCGCCTGGTCAGCACTTCGATGGTCGTTCCGACTAGGACGATTAGGAACACGAAGCGCAAGGGTGTGATGACGAGGATGTTGAGCAGGCGAGCGGTCGGGTCGACAGGCACGATGTCGCCGTACCCGGTCGTCGACAACGTGACTGTGGCGTAGTAGAGCGAATCCAGCAAGGACATCGAGTCCCCCGCGGTATCGCGGTATCCATCGCGCTCCCAGAACACGATCATCGTCGTGATCACCAGACACCCAACCGCTATCGCGATTCTCCGGAAGATGGCAGCGCCCGGCCGCTCGCGCCCTGTCGGCAGCACGAGCTTGCCTCCACCGCGCTGCACCTGCACCGGGCCGGTCTTGTCCACGCTCCGACACTAGCGCCGCACCACCGTCCCGCGCGGTGAAGAGCGAAGGTGTTCGATCGCCGCGCTGGGACGCGGGCTCCCGAGCCCTACTCGATCCCAGGCAACCGGATCACGCTGACGCACTCCCCCGCCAACCCCCTACCGGCATCGACGAACGCCAGACCGTCCGCGCTGCCAAGAGCACCCAACCCGTGGGGGCCCAGCCAGGGGTGAGGCTGCGCGAGGTCAGCCAACTCGCCTCGCTCGATCACGACGGGAAGCGACCGCTCAGTTCCAGAGTCACCAACCGCGGACCGCAGCATCGCCGTGGCAAGCATCCGATTCGCCGACTGCCCGGCCAGTGTGTAGATCATCGGGTTCAGCAGCAGCGCGCAAGCGATCACCGCCCCAGCTGGTTCCCTGGGGAGCGCCAAGACACGGCGACTGTCGCGAAGTTCCGCCAACCGCACCGGCCCAGCGGGCCGCGCGGCCAGCTCGTCGATCAGGATCTCGGCGTTCAGTCGGCGAAGGGCGACATCGATGACAGGGTCGATTCCCGGATGGCCGCTTGACGTGATCACGACGATGTCAGCGCCAGCGGAGTCGACTACATTCGCCAGTCGACCCGCGTCCTTGGCGCCGGCGGCGTCCGGAAGACAGCGACCTCCCGACGACATCGCCCAGGCTGGCACCAGCGGCGCCAGAACGTCCCGGTCCTTTCCCCTGCGCGGAGGTCCGGAGCTCAGCAGACCCGAAGACAGGACCACGGTCGCGATACTCGCCGGCGGGATCACGGTCAGTTCGTCGCATCCGGCCGCGGCGGCCAGCGCCACAGTGCCCGCCGAAACCGTTGTTCCGGCCTTCAGCAGCAGGTCTCCAACCCCGGCGCACGACCGGGCTAGCCGAACCCCGGTCCCCGGCTCGATGAATCCGGGCCGACGCGATGCGACCGTCCCCCAAAGGGCGGTACCCCCAGCAGCGGCGTCCCCAACCAGCACGTGGAGATGCCGGGCGCTTTCCTCCAGCACGGAACACTCGTCGGCCAAGACGGCGGTGCATCCCAACGGAATCCTGGAGCCCTCGCCGACCCGCACGGCCTCACCGTCCCGCAACGAGTCAGTCGATGGTGACTCGGCTTCGATCCAGGGCCCAACGCCACTGACGGCCCAGCCCGAGTGATCCGCCGCATCGAAAGGAGGAAGGTCCGCCATCGCTGCCACCGGCTGGGCGAGCACGCGGCCGATCGCTGACGTCAGTCCCACCTGTATGGCGGGGCCGGGATCCATGTCGGTCGCGATCCTGCGAGCTTGTCGCCACGATGTAGCGGTCATGGCGGCAAGTCTGTCTGGCGACGGAGCGGATCGGCGCGAGCGACACGGCGTGTTGACGCTCGCGTCAACATGACACTAGTGTCAAGTGCCGTACCGACGACCGTCCCGACAACGAGGAGGCGCGTTGGCACCCGTTCTGCGAAGTCGCGTGGATACCAGAAGCGAAGACTTCCTGTCCAACCGCGAAGCCATGCAGGCCGCGGTCGCGGAAGTCTCCAGGCTGCAAGCCGCGGTCGTGGCTGGTGGAGGTTCGGCCGACGCGGACAAGAACGCCCGGGCAGTGGCTCGCCACCGCAAGCGCGGCAAGATGCTGCCCCGCGAGCGCATCGAGCATCTCCTGGACCCCCTGTCACCCTTCCTGGAAATGTCCCCGCTAGCGGGCTGGGGCACCGATGACCCGCTCGGCGGCGGCCTGGTCACCGGAATCGGATTCGTTTCGGGGACCGAATGCATGATCAGCGGGAATGACCCGACTGTGAAGGGTGGTTCGCAGAGTCCCACGGCGGTGCGCAAGGGACTTCGGGCCATGGAGATCGCCCGGGCCAACCGGCTCCCAATGGTGGGACTGACCGAATCTGGTGGCGCCGACCTGCCGAAGCAGGCGGACATATTCGTTCCGGGTGGAGCGTCCTTCAAGAACCTGACGCAGCTGTCGGCCGCTGGAATCCCATCGATCTCCCTAGTGTTCGGCTCCTCGACGGCTGGCGGAGCGTACCTGCCAGGGATGAGCGACTACGTGGTCCTGCAGAAGAACTCAGCGCGCGTGTACCTGGGCGGCCCGCCGCTGGTCAAGATGGCGATAGATGAGGACGCGGACGAGGAGGAGCTCGGGGGCGCCGAGATGCACTCCCGGATCTCCGGGCTGGGTGACTACCTCGCCGAGGACGAAGCCGACGCACTGCGCATCGGCCGCCAGATCATCGCCCACCTGCGTTGGCGCAAGCACGGCGGCGGACCCGACCGCCTCCCTGCCCCACCCCTTTACGACACCGACGAGCTCGCGGGTATCGCGAGCGCCGACATCCGGGTTCCGTTCGAGGCCCGCGACGTGCTGGCTCGGCTACTTGACGGCAGCGAGTTCGATGAGTTCAAGCCCCTCTACGGATCGACGCTGGTCACTGGTTGGGGGCATCTTGGCGGCTACCCGATCGGAGTCCTGGCCAACAACGGCATCTTGTTCAGCGAGGAAAGCCACAAGGGCGCGCAGTTCATTCAGCTTTGCAACCGGATGGACGTGCCGATCCTGTTCTGCCAGAACATCACCGGATTCATGGTCGGGACGAAGTATGAGCAGGGCGGGATCATCAAGGACGGCGCCAAGCTGATCAACGCGGTGTCCAACTCGACCGTCCCGCACCTGACGCTGATGATGGGGGCTTCCTACGGCGCGGGGAACTACGGCATGAGTGGCCGCGCCTACGACCCGCGCTTCGTGTTCTCCTGGCCGAACCACCGGATCGCGGTGATGGGCCCCAAGCAGCTTGCCGGCGTGCTCACGATCGTCGCCAAACAGAAGTCCGAGGGCGCTGGCATCCCATTCGACGAGGCTGCCTTCGCTCCGATGCGTGACGCGTTCGCCCAGCAAGTGGAGTCGGAGTCCACGGCGCTGTTCGCGACGGGGAGACTTTGGGACGACGGAATCATCGACCCCCGGGACACGCGCACGGTCCTGGCTCTGGCGCTCTCGGCGGTGCATTCGTCCCCGGTAAGCGGCACAAGCAAGTTCGGCGTCTGGCGGATGTGACATGGACGGCACCCCTAAGGCAGAGATCACGCGGCTTCTGGTCGCGAACCGCGGCGAGATCGCGGTGCGTGTGTTCGAGACGGCGCGCGACATGGGCATGACGCGCATAGCGGTGTTCTCCGACGTGGACCGCGACGCCCGCCACGTCAAGGCCGCGGACTACGCGGTGCGACTTCCCGGAGTCTCCTCAGCTGACACCTACCTCAACGCCGAGGCCATCATCGAAGCCGCCCTGCGCACACGCGCCGACGCGATACACCCCGGATACGGCTTCCTGGCGGAGAATCCGGACTTCGCCCAAGCCGTGCTGGACGCGGGACTGAAATGGGTCGGCCCGCCTCCGGAGGCGATCAGGGCCATGGCGTTGAAGGTCGAAGCCAAGCGGACTGCCGCGGAGGTGGGGTTGCCACTGATCCCGGGCGCGGAGATACCCGACTCGGTCGGCGACTCCGAGTTGGCGGATCTGGCCGACGGCGTCGGTTATCCGCTGCTGGTCAAAGCCTCCGCCGGTGGCGGCGGTAAAGGGATGCGCCTGGTGTCCGATCCGTCCGACCTCAATGAGGCCGTCGCGGCCGCGCGCCGGGAAGCCAGCGCCGCGTTCGGGAACGCCACCGTGTTCCTGGAGCGCAACCTGCCACGGGCGCGACACGTAGAAGTTCAGATCTTCGGCGACACTCACGGCAACTACTTGCATCTGTTCGAACGCGAATGCTCGATACAGCGGCGTCACCAGAAAATCATCGAGGAGGCGCCGTCTCCGGGCGCGACCATGGCCACGCGCTCAAGGATGTACGCGGCGGCTCTGGCCTTGGCCAGACGGATCGGGTACGTCGGCGCCGGCACGGTTGAATTCATGGTCTGCGGTGACGGGGACGCCCAGGAGTTCTTCTTCCTGGAGATGAACACGCGCCTTCAAGTCGAACATAGGGTCACTGAGCAGATCACCGGGACCGACCTGGTCCAGTGGCAACTGCTCGTCGCGCAAGGCACCAAGTTCAACATCGAGCAGGATGATCTGGCCGTAGACGGTCACGCCATCGAGGTTCGCCTCTACGCCGAGGACCCGGCCCGGGATTTCCTTCCCGGAGCCGGCCGTCTGACCACGTTTGAGATCCCGCTGTCCCTGGCCTCCGAAGTGGACTCCGGATACTCGGCCGGCGACACAGTCCCGAGCCAGTACGACCCGCTCATCGCGAAGATCATCACGCACGATGGATCGCGCGAATCGGCCGCGCGCGACATGATCGAAGTGCTGGACGAGACGTCGATCAGCGGCATACCGACCAATCGCGAGATGCTGCTCGCGGTACTGCGTTCGTTCCCGTTCTACGCCGGGGACACTACGACGGCCTTCCTCACCGAGCACCCCGACGTCACTCAACCCCAGCATGCCGACGTGCTGCTGGAGCCTGTCGCATACCCGCTCGCTGCCGTGTTCAGGTACCTGTCCATGCTCGACGTACCCGGCGACTGGGCGCAGGATCCGTTCGCGTCGAGTTTCTCCACCGACCCGGTGCCGCCGCGTTGGAGGAACGTGCTCGGCACGCCCGGTTTCGTCAGGCTGGCCAGCGGCGGAGACGGCGCCGGAGAAATGGTGTGGGTTCTGCTTGAACGCACGGCCGACGACAACTGGCAGGTCGCGCTTGGCTCAGGAGACGGACCGTACGGAACGACACCCAGGGACCTCGGGACCGTGCGGGTGACCAACCCCGCGTGCGATGAGTCCGGGATGCCGCTGGCAGTGCCCGGCTCGCACTTCCTCATCGAAGCTGAAGGCCTGATCACGAGGCTGTCGGCCGAGGTCGGTGCGGCTGGTGAGCTTCTCGTGCGCGGCCCCGACGGCAACGCGGTGTACCGAGTAGTTGGTCCGGACGCGAGCGAGGGACAGCAAGGTCCCCCCGCCGGACCCATCGCTCCCGTCCCTGGGACGGTCGCTCTTGTGGCTGTGTCGCCGGGGCAAGCCGTGTCAGCTGGGGAGACTCTCGTCGTCCTTGAAGCGATGAAGATGGAGCACCGCATCAGGGCGGAAAGTGACGCGACAGTCGTCGATGTGCACGTCAAGCCCGGCCAGTCCGTGGAGGCGCACGCGATGCTGGTGACCTTGTCGGCATCCGCTGGGGAATCATCTGAGTCGAGCGAACCGGAGGCAGCAAAGTGACCGCAGCACAGCCGCGCAGGCCCGTGCGGATAGCGAACTGCTCAGGTTTCTTCGGCGACCGCTTGTCCGCCGCGCAGGAGATGGTCTCCGACGGTCCGATCGATGTCCTCACGGGCGACTGGCTAGCGGAACTAACAATGCTGATCCTCGCCAGACAGCGCATGAAGCACGGCGCCGGATCCGGATACGCGCGGACCTTCCTGGCCCAGATGGAGCAAGTGCTCGGGTCGTGCCTGGACCGCGACATCCGAGTCGTCACCAATGCTGGCGGACTGGACCCCGCCGGACTGGCCAGCGCGCTGCGAACCAAAGCCGGCGAGCTCGGCCTGTCCCCAAGCATCGCGGTCGTCACCGGAGATGACCTGGCGCCTCGGATGAAGGACCTGACAGATGCCGGTGAGCGCTGGGTGAATCTGGACACCGGTGAGGAGTTCGCGAGCTTGGGAGTTCCCGCGCTTACGGCCAACGCCTACATAGGTGGACGAGGGATCAGCACCGCTCTGGCCGCGGGCGCCGATGTCGTGATCACGGGCCGATGCACCGACGCCGCGCTGGTCGTCGGTCCGGCGGCTTGGTGGCACGGCTGGGACTACGACGACCCTGACGCACTGGACAAGCTGGCCGGATCGATCGTCGCGGGGCACGTCATCGAATGCGGCGCCCAGGCGACCGGGGGCAACTACGCGTTCTTCGAGGACGTACCCGAAATGGAGCACATCGGGTTCCCGATCGCCGAGGTGGCGGCATCCGGTGACTCGGTGATCACCAAGCACGCCGACACCGGAGGCATGGTGACGGTGGGCACGGTCACGGCGCAACTGCTCTATGAGATCGGCGCTCCCTGCTACCTGAACCCCGACGCGACCGCCGACTTCGGGTCCATCCACCTGACCCAGGTGGGCCGCGACCGCGTCAGGATCAGCGGGGTCAGGGGACTGCCACCGCCGGAGACGCTGAAGGTCTCGCTTAACTACCTCGGCGGCTTCCGGAACACATTCACCCTGGTGCTCACCGGACTGAACATCGAAGAGAAGGCCGAGCTCGCGCTGCGGACGATCGCGGGCATTGGCGTAGCGGATCTGGACCGCCCGCCGACCGAACTGGCGGCAGCTAGCCGACTGAACGTAGCCGAACTCTCCTGCGTGCTCATCCGTGGCGAGAAGGAGAACCCAGCCAGTCTGGCCGAGGGCCAGGCGTTCCTTCGGATCAGCGTCAAAGACCCCGATCCGAAGAAGGTCGGCAAGGCATTCACCGCGCCCGCCGTGGAATGCGCTCTGGCTTCCTACCCCGGGATGTTCCCCACTACACCGCCGAGCGAGGGGACTCCCTACGGGGTCTACTGGCCGACAACGGTCCGATGCGTGGCTGTACCTGTATCGGTAACGGTGGACGACGGGCGTCCAACTATCGTGCGTGGTTGGGGGTCCCCCCGCGAAGTGGGGGAGGGTCATGGAGACGCCGGTGCGGCGAGTGGAACGTGTGGCTGCACCCAGGCGGGCCCGCCCACGCCAACCATTGAGGACCAACAAGCCGCAGACCTCGTGACGATCCCCCTCGGCTGGGTCGTCGGCGCCCGCAGCGGAGACAAAGGCGGCAACGCCAACATCGGGCTATGGATCCCCGATCCAGTCGAAGTGGAGGCGATCGCGCTTGCCGCCGCCGCCGTCGACTCGCTGATCGCGTCGTCACCGGACGGGGACGTTGAAGCCGCGTGGCAAGCCGACAATGCATTGTCCGTCGACGAAGCGACGACCGACCGGGCAGACGCGGCGTACGCGTGGATGTGCGAAGTGCTGGCCGACACCGAGAAGGTCTGGCACCTGCTGCCCGACGCCCGCGACCTCGAAGTCCAGATCCACCGCCTCCCCAACCTGCGCGCGACGAATCTGGTGATCAAGGGAATCCTCGGGCGCGGGGTGTCGGAGAACACCTCACTCGACCCGCAAGCCAAGGGCCTGGGGGAGTTGCTTCGCGCCCGTCTGGTGAACGTGCCCCGCTACCTGCTGGACAGGTCCGCGCCGCGATGAGCACAGCCCGAGTCACCCGTCGCGATCCGGCGACCGACCGAGGTCGGCGCACAAGGTCCGCTCTGGTGGCCGCGGCGCGGGGCGTATTCGAGGAGCGCGGATTCGCCGCGACCCGGATGGGTGACATAGCCACCGCAGCCAACGTCAGCCACGGAACCGTCTACACCTACTTCGACACCAAGGAAGACATCCTCGCCGCCGCGGTCGAGGACCTGATCGCGGATCTGCGCGAGTCGATCCGCGCCGTTGACATCGTTGATCCTGTGGCTCGCGTCGCCCACGCGAATGAGAGGTACGTCGCGGCCTACGCGGCGCACGCCCGGCTGATGCGAGTCTTCGAAGAGGTGGCGACGACCGATGCGCACTTCCGCGAGATCCTGAACGACCTCCGGCGCACGCACGCCAATCGCGTCGCCGCCAGCATCCGCAGGCTCCAGGCCGAAGGCGCTGCCCTAGTGGACCTGCCACCGGAGCCAACCGCGGCCGCGTTGTGCGCGATGGTCGAGGGCTACGCGCGGCACTGGTTCGAGAACGGGGCGTCGCACGACACGCAGACCGCGGCCGGGACCCTCACGATGCTCTGGGCCAGGGCACTGGGACTGCCCCGCGTCACGGCCACGACAGCCACGCCCCACGCCGGGGAAACCCAAATACCTAGAACCGCCGAGTCAGCCAAACAAGGAGGCACCTGATGGAGTTCACCGCCGAGCACGACCAGTTCCGGCAGGTGGTTCGCGGATTCGTTGAGCGCGAGATCAATCCCTACGTCGAGGAATGGGAAGCCAAGCGCATCTTCCCCGCGCACGACTTGTTCCCCAAGCTCGCCGAGATCGGGGCGTTCGGCCTTGAGTACGACGAGGAGTACGGAGGCCAGGGCGCCGACCACACCTACACGCTCGTGCTCATGGAGGAGCTCGGCCGCTGCGACTGTGCCGGCGTACCGATGGCGATCGCCGTCCAGGCGACAATGGCCACTCCGGCGCTGCACCGTTTCGGCACGCATGAGCTGAAGATGAAGTACCTCAAGCCCGCCATGGAGGGTCGGGCGGTGTGCGCCGTAGCCGTGTCCGAGCCAGACGCCGGATCCGACGTCGCGGCTATCCGCACTAGGGGCAGGCTGGACGGCGACGAGTGGGTGATCAACGGCCGGAAGATGTGGATCACCAACGGCATCCAGGCCGACTGGATCTGCACGCTCGTACGCACGTCCGACGAGGGCGGCTTCGCCGGGATGTCGCAGATCATCGTTCCGACCGACACGCCCGGATTCAGCGTCGGGCGCAAGATCGAGAAGATGGGCAACCACTCCTCGGACACCGCCGAGCTGATCATGGACAACGTGCGCGTCCCGGCCAGCAACACGATCGGCGAGATCGGCCGGGGCTTCCAGCAGCAGATGGTGCAGTTCCAGGATGAGCGGCTCACGGCCTCCTACATGGCCGCGGCCGGAGCGAGGCGGGCGCTGGACCGGACGATCGAGTACTTGAGAATGCGGGAGGCGTTTGGCAAGCCGCTCCTGGCCAATCAGTACCTGCAATACAACCTGGCCGAGCTGATCGCTGAGGTCGACCTGCTCACCGAGTACAACCACGTGGCAGCAGAGCGCGTGGCAGCCGGCAAGGACGCGACCCGGATGGCCACCATCGCCAAGCTCAAAGTCGGCAGGCTCACCCGGCAGGTAGCCGACGCGGTTGTGCAGTACCACGGCGGAATGGGCTACGCCGAGGAGATGTGGCCCTCCCGCTACGCGCGGGATTCCCGGCTGATCAGCATCGGCGGCGGCGCCGATGAAGTCATGCTGCGGATTCTGACGCTGCTCGAGGGGATGGGTAAGCGGTGAGCGAACCGGTCCTGTATGAAGTAGCGGATCAGGTCGCGACGATCACGTTGAACCGGCCTGAAGCGCGCAATGCACTCAACGCGGCGGCCCTGTTCATGCTCAGGGACGCGCTTTCATGCTCAGCCGACGATGCGGACGTGCGAGTAGTAGTGCTCACCGGCATAGGCGACACGTTCTGCGCGGGCGCCGACGTCAAGGCAGCGCTGTCGGGTGACGCGGGTGGTTTCGCGGCGACCGGACCTCAGGCCATGGCGGACTTGATGTGCCAGATCCTGGATCACCCCAAGCCGACGATCGCCCGGGTCCAGGGCAACGTCTACGGCGGAGGAAACGGACTGCTCGCGTCATGTGACCTTTCGGTCGCCGTTGACACGGCACGGTTCGCGTTCAGCGAGGTCCGACTGGGCGTCACACCGGCGATCATCTCCGTGGTGTGCTTGCGCAAGATGGCAGCAGCCGACGCCGCTGAGCTGTGCCTGCTGGGCGAGCGGGTGTCGGCTCAACGCGTTCGCTCTGCCGGGCTCATCAACGCGGTCGAGCCCGCTGACGGTCTGGACAGCCGGATCGCGCAGTGGATCCAATCACTGCGGCTAGGCGGCCCGAACGCCCTGACCGGAACGAAGGAGTTGCTGCGCCGTGTTCCCGGGATGCCGCGGGATGAAGCGTTCGCATACACCGCCGACTTGTCGGGCGAGTACTTCAGATCAGCCGAGGCCGCGGAGGGCATGACCGCGCTACTCCAGAAGCGACCACCGCAGTGGGCCGCCGAGGCCTGACGGCGGTGCGGTGTGCGCGAATAGACGCTCACGGTGTCTAATGGCCTCGTGGGGAAAACCGTGATGGTCGTGGAGGACGAGCCGGAAATCCGTCTTGTCCTGCGTACCTTCCTGGAAGACGAGGGCTACCTAGTCGTTGAGGCGGAGACCGGCGAACAAGCGCTGAGTCTGTCTCTGGACGCCACGCCCGATGTCGTACTCGTGGACCTCAGGCTGCCCGGCATCCACGGGCTCGATGTCGTCCGGTCCCTTCGGGCAACCAGTCAAGTACCCATCATCGTCGTGACCGCGCACGCGGACAGCCATGACGTAGTTGCCGGGCTCGAAGCCGGCGCCGACGACTACGTAACCAAGCCGTTCGTCCCCAAGGAGCTCGGAGCCCGGATCCGGGCTCAGATGCGCCGGAGCGCCGTTCATGAAGGTGAGATCCAGCAGGATGTCGTGGCCTGCGGTCCGATCGTCATCCGGCCTGACACCGCGGAGGCGTTCAAGGACGCGACACCGCTGGCGCTTTCCAGAACCGAGTTCAGAGTTCTGCAGGAGCTGATCCTGGCCCACGGGCGAATCCTGAGCCGCGATGACCTGCTGCGGCGGGTCTGGGGGTACGGCAATGCGGGGGACGGCCGCGTAGTCGACAACTTGATCTACAGGCTGCGGTCCAAACTTGAGGTAGACGCCGCCGAGCCGGAACACCTGGTCACGGTGCGGGGATTCGGCTACCGGCTGAAGCCGTGAATTCTGAGCGGGGCGACTCGGGGCAATTCACATTGAGTACGTGGCTCCCGGGGCTCTCAAGCCGGGTCGCGTTCACATTCGGGATGATCTCGCTCGTGGCGGCGCTGGCTGTGTCGGGCGCCACGTACGCATCAGCCCGCGTGTTCCTGGTTCAGCAGAGGGAGTCGTCGGCCCTCAACCGCGCGCTGATCGACTCGCGAGTCGTCGACGCGGCCTTGTCAGAGAACGTCCAGCCGGGCCGCGTTCTGTCCAAGTTGCCCGGGACAAGTGGTACGCAGGCCTTGCTCCTGGTCGACGGCGAGTGGTTATCGTCAAACGTGACCGTAGCTCCCAGCGACCTGCCGCCGGACCTGCTCGCCGACGCGGCCCCCGATGGGGCGTGGATGCGGTTCTCCGCGCAATCGGGCGAGACCATGCTCGCCGTAGCGATCCCGGTGAATGGAGGCGTCTTCGTCGAGACGTCATCGTTCTCCGAGCTGGACCAGACTCTTATGGCGCTGGGCTGGGTGCTCGCGGTGGCGTCGTTGACCGCCTTCGCTGTGGGCGCTGCCGTCGGGCGCTACGCCGGTCGCAGGTTGCTGCGGCCGCTTCACGCGCTGGCAGTTGGATCCCGACGGATCACCGAAGGGGACCTGCGAGCACGAGTTCCCGTTGGCGCCGACCCGGAGCTGGGCGCCATTTCTCAGGCCTTCAATGAGATGGCCGAAGCTGTTCAGGAGAGGATCAGTCAGGAGAAGCGCTTCTCGGCGAACGTGTCGCATGAGCTGAGGTCTCCGTTGACCGGGATCTTGGGCACAGCGGAGCTACTGGAGAACAGCCGAGACCAACTGCCGCCGCGCGAGACGAGCTTGATTACCGCGCTCGTGAGGCAGGTGCGCCGCTTCTCGGTGACGGTGCTGGACCTGTTGGAAGTCAGCCAGATCGGAGGTGACGCTGCTGTCCAGATTGAATCCATCGAGATCGCCGCGCTCATCGACGAGGTTCTTGTCATGAGGGGGTTGTCAACCAGCCTTCGGACCGGCGACACGCCGCGCCTACGAACTGACCCCAGGCGCTTCGAGCGCATTGTCGGCAACCTAGTGGACAACGCCGAACGTCACGGGCGGAGCATGGTTGAAGTTAGCGTCGCGGCCGGAACGAGCGGAGTATCAGTCATGGTCGATGACGGTGGGCCCGGCGTTCCCGAGGAGTTGTCGGAGCGGATCTTCGAGCCCTTTGAGCGCGGGGAGACCACCGATCAGGACGGTGCCGGCCTCGGGCTGGCCATCGTGCGTGAACAGGTCCGGCTCCTCAAGGGCGATGTGTCGGTTTCTCAGTCACCCTACGGCGGCGCCCGGTTCACGGTGAGGTTTCCGGAAACGGTTGCCTGATGCGTCGCACTCCCAAGGCAGCCTTGTCGCTAGTGGCCGTCACGGTGTCGCTGGTGGCCTCGCTCGTTCTGGCCTCCTGCGGTGTCTCGGCCGACACCGGCCCGCGCCAGCTGCCCCCGGAAGTCATTGACGCGATCCGCACGCAGCCGCCGGAGACCGGGGAGCCAGCCAAACGGCTGGTCACGTTGTGGTTCATTGACGAAGGCAAGCTAGTAGCGGTCAACCGCGCAACCGACGTAGTGCCGAGTCCGCAGGAGAAGATCGACATGCTCGCCCAAGGCCCGACGCAGGCTGAGCTGGACCGCGGCCTGCGCGCCGCTGTCACTTCGGCTGTGCCCGATGCGCCTCTGGTCATCACTGCCGCTTCCCTGGACCTGCATGTGTCGGTCGCCCCGGACCAGGTGGCGATAGTGCTCAGTGACGGATTCCGCACGCTGCCAAGTCAGGAGCAGCTACTCGTGCTTGGCCAAGTCGTCGCGACGCTGGCGACCGGCGGCATCAAGTCGGTCTTGTTCGTGGACAGCGCGGGCAACCCGGTCGGCGTGCCTCTACCGGGTGGGCGACTGCAGAACGGACCGGTTACGCCCGCGGACTTCTCGTCACTGTTCCGCTAGGCGGTACCGTGTCGCTGTTGGTGAGGTGTCCGAGTGGCCTAAGGATCCGGTCTTGAAAACCGGTGCACGTCCTGCGTGCCGTGGGTTCGAATCCCACCCTCACCGCTTCGCGTGATGTCTGGAGGCATCCCGGACACGTGACCATGCTGATTCCGGCTGTTGATCTTGGTCTGCGCCCGATTTGTCGGGTTTCCCCCGGCGATCTGCCCCGCGGTGATGCAAATACTCTGATGATCTTGAGAATCCGCGACCTTCCAGGCGGGGAAGATCGCGAACGAGCTTGATCAACAGGGGATTTGCATCAGCAGTCCCTCGGCAAACGCGACCGGCGTGCCCCCCATCCACGCCAGCGGTGAGCGCGGGGGCAGAATCCCACTCCGCGCCGTTGTTCTTCTGCCTCCAGTGCGGCTGGTGGATAGGCTGCCGTCATGACTGTGCGCAAGGTTGCAATGCTGACTGCCGGGGGCCTAGCGCCCTGCCTATCCGCTGCGGTTGGCGGCCTCATCGGCCGCTACTCGGACATCGATTCCGGGATCGAGTTGATCGCGTATCGCGACGGGTACTCAGGTCTGCTCAAGGGTGACTCGGTGACCGTCACGGACGACATCCGCCGTGGCGCGGCGACTCTTCTGTCATACGGAGGAAGCCCGATCGGCAACAGCCGAGTCAAGCTCACCAACGTCGAAGACTGCGTCAAGCGAGGTCTCGTAAGCGAGGGCCAAGATCCCCTGAGCGTGGCCGCTGACCAGCTGACGCGCGACGGCGTGGACGTCCTGCACACCATCGGTGGAGATGACACCAACACAACCGCCGCGGACTTGGCAGCGTACCTGCACGATCACGGCTACGAACTGACCGTCGTCGGACTTCCCAAGACCGTCGACAACGACGTCTTCCCGATCCGGCAGTCACTCGGAGCCTGGACCGCCGCGGAACAAGGTTCGATCTTCGCCCGCAACATCATCGCCGAGCACAGCGCAAGCCCGCGCGCACTGATCATCCACGAGGTCATGGGTCGCAGTTGCGGTTGGCTCGCGGCGGCCACGGGAGCCAAGTACCGCCAGTGGCTGAGCTCGACGGACTGGGTGCCTGGAATCGGCCTCGACAGCGCCAGGTGGGACGTCCACGCCTTGTTTATCCCCGAGATGGACATGGACCTAGCGGCCGAAGCCAGCCGCCTGCGCGAGGCCATGGACGACATCGGCAACGTGAACATCTTCCTGTCCGAGGGCGCCGGGCTTAGCCAGATCGTGGCCGAGATGGAATCCGCCGGGGACACGGTTCCACGCGACGCGTTCGGGCACGTCCGCCTCGACATGGTCAACCCGGGCAAGTGGTTCGGCAGCCAGTTCGCCGAGATGCTCGGCGCCGAGAAGGTTCAAGTATTCAAAAGCGGCTACTTCGCCCGGTCTTCGGCCGCGAACGCTGATGATCTGCGCTTGATCCAGTCCTGTACTGACTTGGCCGTCGAGTGCGCGCTGCGGGGTGAGGGCGGCGTGATTGGACACGACGAGGACCGAGGCGATCAGCTGCGGGCGATCGAGTTCCCACGCATACGCGGCGGCAAGCCATTCGACATCGAGCAGGGCTGGTTCACTCAGATGCTCGCCGACATCGGGCAGGCCAAAGGGGCAGCCGTCTAGCTCGGGCGACATCGGCCTCGAATCGGCGCACCCAGCGCAACCCCCGCTGCTCGCGGAAGCGTGCCCCCGCCGATCGCGGAAACGGCCGTTCCCGATAGACGCGCATGCTTGGGTACAGACGCGCCCGTTAGAACGGTCGTTTCTTTGCGTAACGGGTGCGTTTGGCCGGAACGGCCGCTAAGTCAGGCGGGGCGCGGCGAGGGAGGCGGAGCCAGGGTGGGGGCGAGGATG
>JAUYJT010000017.1 GCA_030700225.1 Candidatus Nanopelagicales bacterium
GGGTGTGTGATCCCGGGTTGTGATGTGGGTCCTGAACACACCCAGCCGCATCACGTCACCGCGTGGTCCCTGGGAGGCGCGACCGACCTGGACTCGTTGGCCAGCGTTTGCTGGCCGCATCACCGTCAACTCGACCTCGGCCGATGGGAACTGACCCGCGACACCGATCCAGGCCAACCCGAGGCGGGCCAACCCGAGGCGGGCCAACCCGGGGTCGGGGAACCCCCCGCAGGCGATCCATCCCAGCCGTGGTGGACCGTCACCCCGACACCGCGACACCGATGGCGAAGACCCCCGCCCTAAGCGGAGGTCGTGGCGGCCTGGTCTTCAGCCGTGTCCCGTGCTGTCTCGTGCGATGTGGTCAGGTCCAGCACAGCGTCGGCGTCCGTGGCGTCAGCGTCGCCGGAGATGTCCACGTCGCCGGCGATATCCACGTCGAAGACGTCTTCGTGATCAGAGCGGCTGGCGTCGGCGGCGTTGGGGTTGTAGGGCAGGGCCCGACCGCTCCGGACCAGCCAGCTCCACACCAACGGGAACAGCACAGCAGCGACGGCGATCTTGATTCCGTCACCAAGGAGGAACGGAGACATGCCCAGAGCGATCGCGTTGTCGATTGACGTGTGAATCGCCATTGCTAGCCCTGCCACCCCAAAGATGTAGATCGCGATGCTTCCGAGCACCATGCACAGTGCGGTGTCCAGGGCGGTCCGGGTCCAGTTCCGTTCAGCGAGGAACCCGACGAGCCCGGCCGCGACTACGAATCCGATCAGGTAGCCGCCGGACACACTGGAGTAGCCGGATGCGCCATCAGCGAACCACGGCACACCGGCGATCCCCGCGACCACGTACACAAGCATTGATATCGTCCCGCGGATGCACCCAAGCGACGCGCCGACCAGAAGTACGGCCAAGGTCTGGCCCGACATCGGGGCTGGCGTGTCGCCCATTGGAAGCACGAATTGAGCGGCGAGGCCAACGAAGCTCGCGCCGAGCGCCACCAGCAGGGCGCTGCGAATCAAGCTTCGGGGAAGGACGTCGGCTAGAACTCGGGGGGCCGGAGCTGCCATTTCATCTCCAAACTTGGGAGTCGCGAAGATCTGCGTTTGAGTCACCCTACGCGGTGATGTCCTTGATCATGCCAAATCGGACCAAATGCGCAACCAGATCGTAACGACACGACGTGTTCGCCCACTGCTCGGCGGTAATCGGCTAGGGTTTGCAGTGGTCAACTGGCATCGGTGACGGTTCTCGGGATTGAAGAAGTCTCGAACTACCGGGAGCGAGATCGGTGTGGCTGTGACAATCGAATACTTGACGAACGCGATAGCGCTGCGGTTGAGGATGCTGGGGAAGGCGACCCTCGACCTAAGGAGGCGCAATGTCGAGTTCGCTAAGTCCGGTGTACGTCACAGAGGCGCAGGTGCCGGCGCGTGGAGTCATCTACGTGCATTCGTGCCCGCGCGCCCTTGGCCGCCACGTGGAGTGGGCGCTGTCCCAGGTTCTCGGCGTCGATGTCTTGATGGACTGGACCGGGCAGGCGGTCGCGCCAGGATTCGTTCGCGGTGAGCTGTCATGGCAAGCAAACCCCGGCACAGCAGCAGAGCTGGTGAGCGCCCTTCGCGGATTCCATGCCCTGCGGTACGAGGTCACCGAGGAACAAACTCCTGGCAGGGAGGGTGAGCGCTTCTCATACACGCCGGACCTGGGAGTGTTCCGGGCCACCATAGGCATACACGGGGACGTCGTCATCGCCGAGGATCGCTTGCGGGCCGCGCTCGCTGATGCCGACACCGACAATGAGATAGGCGAGCGGATCAAGTCGCTGTTGGGTGCGGCGTGGGACGACGAGCTCGAACCCTTCCGGTACGCGGGGGAGGGGACCCCGGTCCGCTGGCTTCACAGAGTGGGTTGACGCTAGCCCAACCCCATTCCTACGAGGCTGCCGACTACGTAGGTGACAGCTGCTGCCGCGCTTCCCACAAGGAGCTGCCTCGCCGCTGATTTCGCCATGCCAAGCCCGGACAGTCGACCAACAGCGGATCCGACGATCACCAACGCGATGACCGCGAGGCAAACCGCCGTCAGCAGCGCCGCCGTGCCGACCAGGAACACATACGGGATGACGGGAACGGCGGCACCCATCGCGAACGCGGCGAAGCTCGACGCAGCGGTGCGTATTGGAGATCCGAGTCCCTCGGGGTCGAGCCCCAACTCCTCGCGGGCGAGGGTGTCCAGCGCGGTGTCCGGATCGGAGATGATCTTCTCCGACAGTCGCCGAGCGCTCTGGCGGTCCATGCCCTTCGCCCGGTAGATCAGCTCCAGCTCCAGGCGCTCCTCCTCGGGGCTGTCAGCCAATTCCCGGGACTCGATGTTGATCTCTCGCTGGAACAGATCGACTTGGCTGGAGACGGAAACGTACTCGCCGGCCGCCATTGAGAAGGCACCTGCCAGCAGCCCGGCCAGCCCCGCGAACAGCACTGTCCCGCTGGCGATGCCTGTTCCGGCGAAACCCATCACCAGCGCTGTGTTCGATACCAGTCCGTCGCTGACTCCGAAGACAGCAGCCCGCAGAGACCCTGACTTGTCAGTTCTGTGCCAAGGCTCGGCCTTGTTCAGGTACTGCCTGACGTCCGCAGGCGACATGGCGAAGCTAGCGCCGGAATCCCCGCCGTCTGAGGTTGGCTCCGCCTGCAGGGTTCGAAGCACGCGCTCGTGCGCTCTCTCATCTTCCACCATTCCCGGCAGAGCATCGGGCTCGTCGTCGTACACTCCTTGGGCTTCGCGTTCGGCCGCCTCGAGATCGGGCAGGACCGCGTCGAGGGAGAAGCGGCGTGCAGTGTTGAGCAGATCCTGGTCCGATCGCGGGAGCGAACCGTCGTCTTCGGGGACATCGGCGCCGCGCTCGGCCAGAAGGTTCATCCAGTGTTCGGCGTGGCGCTCCTCGATACCCGCGAGTTCATTCAGCACCTCACGGCGCTCGCCGCCGGCCAGGTCGGCCAGTGCGTGGTATAGGCGAGCGGCGCTGCGCTCGGCGGCCAGGTACTGCGAGTAGCGATCAATGTCCCGCATCGAGTCCGTACCTTTCTATAGCATCCGGCACTGCGCCAGGTTCGACTTCGCCATTGGCGGCCAGCTTCACCAGGGTCTGGACAACTATCGATTGTGCGTCCACAAGGAAATGACGGCGCAGCGCGGCCCGCGTGTCTGAACGTCCCCAGCCATCTGTGCCCAGCGAGGCGAAGTCCTGCGGGACCCACTGGGCGATCTGGTCCTGCACAGCGCGGAGGTAGTCGGACACGGCAATCACCGGTCCGGGGCGTCCCTGGAGCCGCTGGGTGAGGAATGGCACGCGCACGGGTCCGCGCGGGTTCAACAGGTTGTGACGGTCGGCCGCGAGCGCTTCTCGGCGCAACTCTGTCCAGGAAGTCACCGACCACACGTCGGAATCCACGTACCACTCGTCGGCCAGGAGACGCTGGGCTTCCAGCGCCCAGGCAAGCGCGACTCCGCTGGCGAGTAGTTGTGCGCGTGGACCGCCGTCGGCATCGGTGGGGGCTACCAGGTGCATACCCCGCAAGATCCCGTCGACGTCGACGTTATCCGGCTCGACTGGTTGTTGCATGGGCTCGTTGTAGACGGTGAGGTAGTAGGAGACGTCCTCTGGGTTCTGGCCGCACATGCGCCTCAGACCGTCGCGGACAATGTGCCCGATCTCGTATGCGTAGGCGGGGTCGTACGAGATGACAGCGGGGTTGGTCGAGGCGAGCAGTGGGGAGTGTCCGTCTTGATGTTGCAGGCCTTCGCCGTTCAACGTCGTCCGCCCCGCAGTCGCGCCGATGATGAACCCGCGCGCCATCTGGTCCATCGCGGCCCAGATCGAATCCGCGGTCCGTTGGAACCCGAACATGGAATAGCAGATGTACACGGGGATCATCGGCTCGCCATGGGTCGCGTAAGACGTTCCGGCAGCGATGAATGATGCGACAGAGCCGGCCTCGTTGATCCCTTCATGAAGGATCTGCCCGGACTCGCTCTCCTTATAGGACAGAAGTTGCTCCCGGTCGACCGAGATGTAGGTCTGGCCATGGGGGGAGTAGATCTTCGCTGACGAGAAGATGGCATCCAGGCCGAAAGTGCGCGCTTCGTCGGGGATGATGGGCACGATCCGTTTCCCGATCCCCGGATCGCGCATCAAATCCTTGAACAAGCGGACTAGGGCCATCGTCGTGGCGACCCGCTGTTTGCCCGATCCTCGCTTCATCCCAGCGAAAGCGGAATCGGCCGGGGTCGGCAGAGCCGGGGCGGTCGCGCGGCGGGCGGGAAGACCGCCGCCTAGTTCCTCGCGCCGGGCCAGCATGTAGCGGATGTCTTCATGGTCGGCGCCGGGGTAGTAGTACGGCGGCAGTGACTGGTCAAGATCAGCGTCGGGGATTGGGATGTCGAGTCGGTCGCGGAACAAGCGCAGATCCGCGATCGTGAGCTTCTTCATCTGGTGGGTGGCGTTCCGGCTCTCGAAGTTGGGTCCCAGGCGCCAGCCCTTGATGGTCTTGGCCAAGATGACCGTGGGTCGACCGGTTGGCTCGGCGGCCAGCGCGTAGGCGGCGTAGAGCTTGCGGTAGTCATGTCCGCCGCGTTTGAGTGACCAAATCCGCTCATCCGACCAGTCCTCCACAAGAGCTGCGGCCCTGGGATCCCTGCCGAAGAAATTCTCGCGTATGAATCCGCCGCTCTCACTTTTGAACGTCTGGAAGTCGCCGTCCGGGGTGTTGTTCATCAATGACACCAGTGCCCCCTCGGTGTCATTGGCAAGCAACTCATCCCAGTTGCGGCCCCAGACGACTTTGACGACATTCCAGCCCGCGCCCCGGAAGAAGGACTCCAACTCCTGGATGATCTTGCCGTTGCCCCGTACAGGCCCGTCCAGGCGTTGCAGGTTGCAGTTGATAACGAAGATCAGGTTGTCGAGTTGCTCGCCCGCGGCGACTTGAAGAGCCCCTCGGGCTTCCGGCTCGTCCATCTCGCCGTCGCCCAGGAAAGCCCACACTCGCTGCTGAGCGGTGTCTTTGATTCCGCGGTGGAGCAAGTACCGGTTGAACCTGGCTTGGAAAATGGCGTTGAGCGGCCCCAGGCCCATCGACACTGTCGGGAACTGCCAGAAGTCCGGCAACAGCCGCGGATGCGGATAGGACGGCAAGCCACCGCCCGGGTGTGACAGCTCCTGCCTGAAGCCGTCGAGCTGGGATTCCCGAAGCCGCCCTTCGAGGAAGGCCCGGGCGTAGATTCCTGGGCTGGAATGCCCCTGGAAGAAGACCTGATCTCCACCGCCTGGATGATCTGGTCCTCGGAAGAAGTGGTTGAACCCGACTTCGTATAAGGCCGCAGACGACGCGTAGGACGATATATGTCCGCCGACACTGATTCCGGGCCGCTGTGCCCGGTGCACCATAATCGCCGCGTTCCAGCGCACATAGGCGCGGATGCGCTTCTCAGCTTCCTCATCACCTGGGAACTCGGACTCCAACTCAGGCGGAATCGTGTTGATGTAGTCGGTGCTGCGCAGACTTGGCACTCCGACGTGACGCTGAGCCGCGTGTCGGAGCATCTGCAATGTGAGCAGCCGCGCGCGCGTGTGGCCTTTCTGATTGATCACCGCGTCATATGAGTCCAGCCACTCCCGTGTTTCCTCCGGGTCCGTGTCCACGTACTGGGTGGGCAGCCCCCCTTCCAAGAGAGGCGCGGAGTCCGGCTTCTTGGCCACTTCTTCTCCAAGGATTGGCGGGCCATATACGTATCATTGTGCTCCCAGATCGGTCCTATCGCCCACTGGAGATCTGCCGCTGGCCAGTTGACCGCGGATGTCTAGCGTCGATCTGCGCCAACGTGTTCCCCTTGGTTTCGCGCAGCTTGAGCAGCAGCGGAACGGCGATGACCGAACACGCGACGAGGTAGAAGGAGGGGGCCACCGGAGTGTCGAAGAGGTTGATAGTGGCGGCTGCGATCAGCGGGGCTGTGCCTCCCAGCACCGCCGAGCCCAGGTTGTAGCCCACCGCCAGGGCCGAGTACCGAGCTGCGGTCGGGAACTGCTCACCGATCGCGGCAACGACAGGTCCTGTGTACAGCATCAGCAGCAGTAGCAAACCGCAACCGGCGAGCATGACGGGGATCAGGCTGTCATGAGTGAGCACGATGAACAGCGGGACGCTGAGGACTATGAATCCCAGGGCGGCCCATACCAGTGACCGGCGTCTTCCCCAGCGGTCAGATAGGAGCCCGAACAGCGGGGTTGCCACCGCGTACAGTGCCGTCATCCCGGTGGTCACCCATAGGGCCTCGTCACTCTGCAGTTCGCTGATGGTGTCCAGGATGGTCGGGACGAAGCCCAGCACCACGTAGTACAGGATGCCCCCGTAGCCAGCTAGTAGAGCCGCCACGAACACAGGTCCTGGCAAGTGCCTCAGAGCGAACCTGAGCGGCCGTTTCGGAACCTGGCCATGCGCGGCCTCTTCTTCGAAGGCCGTCGTTTCGGCCATCTTCCTGCGCATCACCAGCGTCCACAGGCCCAGGAGCCCCCCGACGATGTATCCGATCCGCCAGCCGTAGCTGCTCATGGCGCCGGGATCCAGCCACGTGGTCAGCGCCGAGACCAGTGCTGAGGCGATCAGTATCCCGATGCCGGAGGTGAACACCGCTGTCGCCGCGACGAAGCCGCGCCTGGCCGGGGGTGCCTGCTCCACCAGCTGTACTACTGTGCCGCTGTACTCGCCGCCAGCGGAGAATCCCTGCGTCAGTCGCAGCGCGGTGAACAGGATCGGCGCCCATATGCCGGCGGTCGCGTACGTCGGCAGGAAGGCCGTCATCGCCAGGGGGAAGGTCATGAGCATGATTGACAGCACAAGCGCTCGCTTGCGGCCCCTTCGGTCGCCAATCCAGCCGTAGAAGGCCCCGCCCGCGATCCGCATGATCGAGCCGGCCGCGAAGACTCCCAGACTGGCCATGGCCGAGACGATTGGATCGGACGACGGGAAGAACAACGGCGCCATCACTGGAACGAGATACAGGTAAAGGCCGTAGTCGAACCATTCGAGGACTGTCCCGCTGGATCCGTACAGGATGCTGTTGCGCGCTCGCTTGCGTTCCGCTGTCGGGACGGTCTTGCCAGGCATGCTCACCCAACGTAGCGGATCGCTTGTGCGCAACGCGGTAGATGGCTGGCGCGTGGGGGAGTTGACCACGTCCTGCGCGGAACATCCTCTCCGCCAGGCGCCACATTCCGCTGGTTTGATGTTCACCGATAAGGGTCAGTCCCACCACTCTCCGAGTCAGTCGGGACTCACGGCCATGGGCTCTGGCGAGCGATTGGCGTTGATTTCGTCCAACGATTCCCCCTTTGTTTCGCGCAGCCTCATTAGCAGGGGGACGGCGATGATCGATGTCGCGACCAGATAGAAGGCAGGAGCCACAGGCGTGTTGAAGTAGTGGATCATGGCGGCCGCGATCAGTGGCGCGGTCCCGCCGAGCGTAGCCGTACCCAGGTTGTAGCCCACGGCGAGTGCCGAGTAGCGAGCGACAGTCGGGAACTGCTCTCCGATCGCGGCTAGTAGAGGTCCGTTGAGCAGCATGAGCAGCAGTAGCAAACCGCAACCGGCGAGGATGACGGGGATCAGGCTGTCGTGGGTTAACACGATGAACAGCGGGACGCTAAGGACTATGAATCCGAGGGCGGCCCAGATCATTGACGGGCGTCTTCCCCAGCGATCTGATAGGAGCCCGAACAGCGGGGTTGCCACCGCGTACAGTGCCGTCATCCCGGTCGTCACCCATAGGGCCTCGTCACTTTGCAGCTCGCTGAAGGAGTCGAGGATGGTCGGGACGAAGCCCAGGACCACGTAGTACAGGATGCCGGCGTAGCCAGCTAGTAGAGCCGCCACGAAAACCGGTCCTGGCAAGTACTTCAGAGCGAACCTGAGCGGCCGTTTCGGAACCTGGCCATGCGCTACCTCTTCTTCGAAGGCCGTCGTTTCGGCCATCTTCCTTCGCATCACAAGCGCCCAAAGGCCCAGAAGCCCCCCGATGAGGTATCCGATCCGCCAGCCGTAGCTGCTCATGGCGCCGGGATCCAGCCACGTGGTCAGCGCCGAGACCAGTGCTGAGGCGATCAGGATCCCGATGCCGGATGTGAACACCGCGGTAGCGGCCACGAAGCCGCGCCTGGCCGGGGGTGCCTGCTCCACCAGCTGTACTACTGTGCCGCTGTACTCGCCGCCAGCGGAGAATCCCTGAGCCAGTCGCAGCGTGGTGAACAGGATCGGTGCCCATATGCCGACGGTCGCGTATGTCGGCAGGAAGGCCGTCATCGCCAAGGGGAAGGTCATGAGGATGATTGACAGCACAAGCGCTCGCTTGCGGCCCTGGCGGTCGCCAATCCAGCCGTAGAAGGCCCCGCCCGCGATCCGCATGATCGAGCCGGCCGCGAAGACTCCGAGGGTGGCCATGGCCGAGGTGACGGGATCGGACGTAGGGAAGAACAGCGGGGCCATGACTGGGACGAGATACAGGTACAGGCCATAGTCGAACCATTCGACAATCGTTCCGGCTGATCCGTACAGGATGCTGTTGCGCGCTCGCTTGCGTTCCGCTGTCGGAATGATCTTCACAGGCATGCTCACCCAACGTAGCGGATCGCTGGATGGGATGTGTCGAACATCTCCGCTGGCCGTGGCGAGGGAGTAAGTCCCCAGATCCCGCAAGGGGGTTGCGGACTGCCGCCCTGATCGGATGGACTACGGCCATGCAACCAAGCGGCGCGGTGTTCGCGCTGGCCCGGTGGGGGATCTCGTGAGCGAGTCTGGCACTCGTACGCCGCTCGGCGTCCAACCTGGATCAGTCGTGCAGATCGTCGGATGGGACGACGATTGCGACAAGGGAGTTCGCACAGCGGTGGAGGCGGCTGGCGGGGGTCCCGTAGTCGGCGAGGACTTCGAAGGCGTCGTTGACGAAGTGTTGCTGTGGTGGCGTGATGATGACGGTGACATCGTGGACGGCCTGCTCGACTCGATGGGGATGCTAGGTGAGGGCGGCTCGGTGTGGCTGCTGACTCCAAAGCCGGGGCGCAGCGGTCACGTGGAAGCTGAGGAGATCGCGGACGCTGCCCCAACGGCCGGACTGCGGCCGACAGCCAGCATCAGCGTTTCCGATGACTGGCATGGCACTCGCCTTGTGCCGCGTCACTGACCCGGAATGTAGCCTTCGGGCGGGGCGCATAGCTCAGTTGGTTAGAGCACCTGCCTTACAAGCAGGGGGTCAGGGGTTCGAGTCCCTTTGCGCCCACCAGGCGGACTGGACTCCGTCGCAGGTAGATTCGGCGGACAACGACGACCCGGAAGTGGGGCAGGATGATCGAGGGCTACGACCTCCCGGACACTCCTGAGGTTCGAGCGAAGCTAGACGAGGCTCAGGCCGACTCTCTGGCCAGGATGGGGTTGGACGCGCATACGGTGGCCGCCTGGGAGGACGGTTGGCGGACAGCCCGCGATGTCGAGAACACGTTCGAGTGGTGGTACTTCGACATGCAGCTCGATGACGGATCCACGTTGGTGGCGACGTTCAACACCAAGCCGAGCACCCATCCCAGTGGCCCACTGAAACCGTCCGTCTTGCTGATCTATCACGGTCCGGACGGGTCCAAGATCCGAGTGAGCCAGCCATGTGAGGAGTCGGGGTTCCGGGCGGCGACAGAGGCATGCGACGTGAGGATAGGCCCGAACACGGTCGCGGGTGACCTGGACACCTATGTGCTGCACATCGATGTCGCGGGGGTGGTCGCTGACTTGACGATCAAGCGAGGGGCACCGTCGTGGCGGCCCGGCGCGGGAGTGTCGTGGTTCGACTCGGCGCACAAGCACTACTTGGCTTGGGTAGTACCCGTGCCCTACGGCTCGGTTGCGGGGACCATCACCGATGCCTCGGGAACACGCGAGGTATCCGGCTCGGCGTACCACGACCACAATTGGGGCAACAAGTTGATGTCGGACTACCTCGACCACTGGTACTGGGGGCGCGCTCACATCGAGGACTTCACCGTCGTGTACGTGCGGATGACGACGAAAGGGATCTTCGGGTTCGGATCAGTCAACTTCCCCACCTTCTACTTGGCGAAGGGTGAGCGGCTGCTGACAGACGACATTCTGCCGCTGCGGCTTGAGACTGGCGAGGAGGTTCCCGGCCCAGGCGATCAGACCTACCCGAGCGAGCTGACCTGGAAGTGGCAGACCGACGCGGGCAGCGTCCAGATGCGCGTGACCGAGCCGAAGCTGATAGAGGCGCTCGACATGGCCGAGGACGCGGGCGCACTGCGCAGGACTTTGATCCACGCACTGGGCGGTCACCCGATGTACTACGACTTCAACGCCGACATGGAGTTGTCTGTCGAACTCGGTGGAGTCAAGCGAATCGTGAAGGGTCGCACCCTCTTCGAGAAAATGATGTTCCGCTAGACCGCAGAACTCCGATGCGCCGCGTTCCGTGTTAATGATCGTTACAATTCAGGTGTGATCGACTCGCACGGCGAGCTCTGATGCGTACGGGGCTCACTGGGTGGGGTCCAGAGTGAGCGAAGCTCGTGTCAGCACTGGGCCGGATCAAATAGCTTGGGCCAATAGGGTCGGCGTCGCGGTGTCGCTCGGGGCCGCCGCCTTGGCGGTCTTGGCGCTCGCGGCGTGGCCCTGGGGCATCAACTGGCCAAGCCCCTCTGCTGAGTCTTGGCCGCTTGTCATGCCGCTGTGGGTTGCCCTGCTTCTGTTGGGGTCCGCATCTGCCGCAGCCTGTCTAGTCCGGGGATTCCGGATTCAGGCCTTGGTTCTCTTCGCGCTAGTGACTGTCCTTGACGCCTTGCTCGCTGCGGGCAAAGTTTGGTACTGGGAGCCGGGAGCGCGGCTCCTCCAGTTCCCAGAGCAACTGCAGTCGGATGGCTTCGACCTCCCTAGCTTGCCCTCACAGAGGGAAGTCATCATCGTGGCCTGCATCTGCGTGGCGGGACTGCTGTCCTGCGGCTCGGGCCGGAGTCGACGGCGGGTGCGCGTCCTCGTGTCGATCTTCCTGGCGCTGAGCCTGCTGATCGAACTGAGCCAGATCATGGCGTCGGCCTACACGCTGATGCACCCAGAAGGTGGGGAATGGATCCAAGACGAGGCCCTGACCGCCATCGTCGGCTTCGCCGCCACCGGACTGGGCGTCGCCGCAGCCAGGCCGACCCAGCTGCCCATGTCGTTGACGCCGACCCCAAAGGCGTTGCTTGTTGGCCTTGGGCTGGGGGTCTCGGTCGTCGCCTGGGACCTGTTCGTCGCATTCCTTCAGATGATCGCCGAGGATCACGGGTTCGCTCAAGCCCACGAATGGGCGACCGCCATCGTGATCACAGGATTGACCATCGCGGTCGTCGCGGCGAGTGTCATCGTGGCACACAAGTCACGGCTGCGTGGCTACACGGAAGCCGCCGCCGGCGCGGTGCTAGTAGTCGACGCGAGAGGTCGCGTCGTAGACGCGAACCCTCAAGCGGCGTCGATGCTGAGGTCGGATGTGGCTCGGCTACGCGGTAGCGCAGCCGAGGAGTGGATACCAGATCGCACGAGGGAACACCATGAGGGGCTTGAGGATCAGGACTTCACAGCTCAAGGCGACCGTTGGCTCGGCGATATTCGGGTAACAGGTCACCGGGCAGACGACACAGAGTTTCCCGCCGATATCGCGCTGCACGCCATTGCGGGGCCGAGCGGAAACGTGCTGCTGGTGTCGATGCGAGACCGGACCGAGGAGGAGAAGCTGCGCTCGGACCGGGATCGGGCCAGGCAACTCCTTGACCAGGCCACGGAACAGTCACCGATCATGCTCGGTGTCATCGAGATGGACGGAACAATCGCGCAGCTCAACGACTCGGCATGCCGGTTCCTGGGAGTCGACCGCGCCGATGCCCTGGGACGGCCCTATCGGGACTTCGCGACGTGGGACGATCCAGAGCCCGACTTCCTTCGGATGCTGGGGGCGGCGGGGGCCAGGGGCTTGATGGAAGCCACGCACCGGTTCTCGCGAGCAGACGGCTCCACCGTCTGGCTGGAACTCCATGTCTCGGCGCTTACCGACGAGGCGGGCCGGATAGTGGCGATCTCCGTGCAGGGCATCGACGTTTCCGCCCAGATGCGGGCCGAGGCCGAAGTTGAGCTGACGATGGCGGAGCTCGACTTCCGCTCCCGCCACGACTCCCTCACGGAGCTTCTGGACCGAAGGGAGTTGCTGAACGAGGTCGGCGAGTTCCTTGCCACGGTCGACGGGCATCATGTAGCGGTCCTGTACTGCGACCTCGATGACTTCAAGTACGTCAACGACGGGATCTCCCACGGGGCTGGCGACGAAGTGCTGCTTCAAGTAGCGAAACGTCTGCGGACGGCCGCGAGTGACGGCGCGATCGTCGGGAGAATGGGAGGAGACGAGTTCGTCATCGGTGTGCGCGACGTGGCATCGCCGCAGGCCGCCAAGAGGCTTGCCGCGAAGGTCCAGGACCTCGTTGGCGCGGAGCCTTACCAAGTCGATGGCCACAAGCTCCGCATCGGTGTCAGCATCGGGATTTCGATCTCGCGCCCCGGTTTGGACGCGAACACGATGCTGCGCGAAGCCGATGAGGCCCTCCGCCGCGCTAAGGCGACTGGGCGCGGCAGGTGCGAGATCTTCGGCAGGGCAATGCGAGAGAATTCCCTCAGGCGTGTCCGCATCGAGGAGGAACTGCGGACGGCTCTGGACGAGGGCCGCATTCATGCCGCATATCAGCCCATCGTCGACCTGGACGACTACTCGCTCGTCGGGTATGAGGCGCTGGCGCGCTGGCATCAGCCAGATGGGTCGGTGATCCCGGCAACGGAATGGATCGATGTCGCGGAGGAGACTGGGCTCACCGTCGCCGTGGGCGACCGCGTGGCCTGGGAGGCCGCCCGCAGGCTGTCGGATATCCCCAGTGACCTGTTCATCGCTGTGAACGGTTCAGCGGCCCAGCTGACGAGCAGATTCTTCGCGCAGTCGATCGTTTCAATGCTCCACGGCTACGGTGCCAGGCCGGAACAGATGATCTTGGAGGTGACGGAGCAGTCGATCATGCAGGCTCCGGCGCTTGTCAAGGCGACTCTAGACTCGCTCGTGGACAGCGGCGTCAGGGTCTGTCTGGATGATTTCGGGACTGGCTACTCCTCCCTCACGCACCTTCGAACTATGCCGGTCTACGGGATCAAGCTCGACAAGTCCTTCGTCGACTTCTCGACCGACTGCTCGGAGGAAGACGGTCCGTCGGCGCGAGTCGCGATGGGCTTGGCTGAGCTGGCCGGACGGCTCGGATTGACAACGACCGCGGAGGGGATCGAGCAGGAGTGTCAGGCTGACCTGCTGCGTCGATTCGGCTGGCAGCACGGGCAGGGCTGGCTCTTTGGCGCAGCAGAGCCGGATCCGGCTTCGCAGCAAGTGTGATTCCGCGCCAAACGGCTGGCAAGATGGCGGGTACTGAGGCCGAGCGGGTCCTGATCTGAGGTGGAACATGCAGCGCGAACGCGTACTCCGGTCCATGGCCATTGCCGCGGCAGCGTCGGCGAGTCTGGTGATGGCGTCCTGTACGACCAATCCCGAGCAGCCAGCATCCACACCCACGACCGCTTCAGCGACGGCGAGAACATGGATGGAAACCCTCTACTCAGACAAGCCGAACACCAAGCTGGGCAGCATCCTGATTCCCGGCACGCACGATTCGGGCACGGGCGGAATCGATACCGAGACCCCTTGCGAGAACCAGGTGATCGCGGGAACGCTTCAGCCCATCGTTGCCCTGCTCGACACAGAACCCTGCGTCTTGGCGGGATTCTCGCGAACCCAGGACGTCGACTTGAAGACACAACTGGAATCGGGGATCCGGTACCTGGACATGCGCATCGGCGTGCCGGCGGATCAGGCGGTGAAGCCGACGGGCCAGCCGATCCCTTTGCCGAAGAACCCGCTGTCGGTGGAGCTTGTCACTCAACACACTGTGGTGTCGCAGCCGCTCGGCGAGGCGCTGGATGGGATCTTGACGTTCGCCCAAGAACACCCCAAGGAGCAGGTGATTCTGGACTTCCAGCACGTCAACCTGCCCAAGGACCCCCAGGTAGCGGACTACTACAAGAAGATCCTGGACCGGTACCTGCACGACTATGCGCCACGCGGCCTGGCCGGTGCTGTGCCGGTGTGCTCACGGGCGTGGAGCTCAGACGTCATCAAGGTTGATGACAGTGACCTGGCAACCAAGGTGTCGTTCGGCGAAGCATGGCGCGCGGAGCGCAACCTCATCGTGCTGACCGACCCCGAGGGGCTTCCCGCCAGCCCCTGCTACCGCGACCGGGTGGACGCCGTGCTGTCACAGTGGCCCAAGACTCAAGATCCAGAAGTCAGCGCGACGTACAACAAGGCCGAGCTGAGGCAGCGTCGTCAGAAGCTTGCGGCGACTCCGCCGAAATGCGAGGGCACCCAATCCGTCGGCGCCAAGAAGGACGGCACACCGAAGCCTGGAACCGATCCCGCCAACTGGTGCGGCTTCTTCGTCAGCCAGATGCAGCTGTCGATCGGCAACACCATGTACGCCGGATGTGTGCTAGACCCCCGCGCTAAGTGTTCGCTGTTCGCGCTGAGCCAGACGGTCAACAACTCCATCGCCAACAGCGTCGAGTCATGGTCGGAAGCATCGCTGCCAGTCAACATCGTGATAGTCGACTTCTTCAACTACGCCGACCCGTCGGTAGTGGATACCATGCTGCGGCTCAATGCTGAGGCCCTGACAGATGCCTCCTGAGAAGCGCGCCAGCGTGGACGGGAGGCGCCGGCTTCCTAGGGAAGAGTTCGCTGACGTTCTCGAAGGCAATGCGCGCTATGTTGAGGAATTCCAGGGTCAAGAACTGACTGGGCGCGCGGCTTGCGGGCTCGCCGTCGTGACTTGCATCGATTCGCGGATCGACCCGCTGGCACTGCTCGGTCTCAACGCCGGTGACGGCAAGATTCTGCGCAACGCTGGCGCCCGTGTCACCGACGATGTGTTGCGCACCCTGGTGCTGGCTACCCATCTGCTCAATGTCAGGCGGGTCCTCGTGATGGCGCATAGCGATTGCAAGATGGCCAGCGCGACTGAAGCGCAGATTCACAACGAGATCGAGGCTCGAGGCGGTCCAGACACACGCGGCCTGGAGTTCCACGTCATCGATGACCAGGCGGAGACGCTGGCGGCCGACGTCGCCCGCATCCGCGCTTACCCCCTGCTGCCCGCATCGTTGGTCGTGGCCGGTGCGATCTACGACGTCCACACGGGAAGGCTCGAGCCGATCGACGTGTGAGATTGGGTTGGGGCCAGGAACTCTGGCCCAGGCTGAATTCTGACTTCCGCTCACAGGGCGACACATGGGTTCCATCGTTAGGCTGGCGCTGCACGAGGAGGGCTGAACCGAATGAGCGCTGTCAAGAACTACGAACGTCTCTCCGTCGAAGACCACCTGTTTGTGGAGCTCGACGCTCCTCGCCTGCCGATGACGATCGCTTTGCTGGCGATCATCGAGGATTCGGGGGCGGACTTCGACGAGATCCTTGCGACTGTGGAAAGTCGCCTGGACATGGTGCCCCGATTCCGCAGGAAGCTGATGCGGGTTCCGTTCGGGCAAGGCCGTCCTGTGTGGGTGGACGACGAGAACTTCGATCTGCGCTTCCACGTCCGCCACTCCGGCCTACCTCGCCCGGGCGGGCGTAAGGAACTCTTGGAAATGGCATCGAGAGTATTCAGCAGCCCTCTCGACTTCAGCAAGCCGTTGTGGGAAATGTGGATCGTTGACCTGCCGGACAACCGCAAGGCGCTGATGCAGAAGACACACCACTGCCTTGTCGATGGGATCTCCGCCGTCGATATCGTCACGGTGCTGTTCGACCGCACAGCGGAAAGGCCAGCGATGGGGCCGCGGACGGAATGGGAGCCGCAGCCCCCGCCCTCACGTGCGGAACTGTTGCGGGACAGCGTCGCCGAGAACATCACAGCGCCGTGGGAAGCGGCCCGCAAGCTGTGGGACGTGGCCCGCAAGCCCGTTGAGATGGTCAGCAAGGGGGTTGAGACCGCTCGCAGCGTCGAGTCGTTCCTGTCCTCGAGCGTGCCGTCCAGCGCGTCCACATCGCTGGATCAGCACGTAAGCGCTCCTCACCGCCGACTCGACACGGTGAGCACCAGCCTCGCGGACGTCAAGGCGATCAGGAGCCGGAGCGGCGCGACCGTGAACGACGTGGTGCTGGCCGTCACCGCGGGTGGCATCCGGCACCTGCTGCGCAGCAGGGGCGAAGACACCACGGACCTGGTCGTGAAGTCGGTCATCCCTGTGTCAACCCGGTCTGAGGACGAGCACTACACGTACGGGAACATGATCGCCGCGATGGAGGCTGACTTGCCGGTAGGCGAGCCTGACCCGTGGAAGCGGCTGGAGCTTGTGCAGAACTGCATGAGAGAGGCCAAGGAGACCAAGCAGTCTTCGGGAGTTGACTTCGTGGCGCGAATTGGCACATTCGCGCCGGCCTCGCTGGTAGCGATCGCCGGGCGTGTGGCTTCAGCGCAGCCGATGTACAGCTTGGTGATCACGAACATCCCCGGACCCAGGGAGCCGCTCTACTTCGTGGGCGGCGAGATGCTCGAAGCGTTCTTCTTCGGTCCCAATCTCATCCAAACGACTGATCTCGCGGTGGCTGTAGTGTCATACAACGGCAAGCTCACCTTCGGGCTCACGGCGGACCGGGACAACCTGCCGGACGTCCACGTCCTGGCCGAGGGCATGGAGGCTTCGCTTGAGGAGCTCATTCGACCTGGTTGAGGCGTCGTTCAGCCCCACTTGCTGCCGCGCAGCCGGATGACCTGGCCGCGTGAACGATCCGCAGTCGGCGTGCGCGGCGCGACGAGCCGGTACTTTGTCAAACCCGCGTAGTACTTCAGCTTCAGCCGAGCCCAGCGCGAGCTGTCTGTCTTGCGCGTGGCGTAGAGCCGCCAGGGCGATTTGTTCCTCCTGAACTTCACCAGAACCGTGCGGCCGGTTCCCGGCCTGACGCGCGACTTGGTCCGGTAGTAGCGCTTCGTCTTCCCTCGGACGTATTTGGCGGGCCAAGGGCCGATGGATGTCGCCGATAGAGCGGGGGGCGCGCTGTCGGCCATGCCGTTCCGCTCCTGGTAGTCGGAAGCCAGAGTGCGGATCTTGCCGAGTTGCCCATATAGGTCTTCGCCTGGGCACGCTGTCGAATAGGCATCCCTATGGCCGCTGACGCGGTGGAACGTCTGTACCTGACCCTTGGGCGCCCCACCGGGGTATCCCGCCGCAGTGAGTTTCTCCCAGCCGATCGCGGTGCGGCCAGTCAGCCCGAGCTTCCAAGCGACTATCTGCGCCAGGGCATCGTTCAGTGCCGTGCGACCGGTTGAGGGCGCGTCGGTGAAGTTGCCCAGCGCTGACACCGACACGGAATTGTCGTTGAAAGAAGCCGTCGCGCCGCTCTTGACAGGCAGCTCCACTCCGCCCGCGCGTCCCTCATAGATATTGCCGTACTTGTCAACGGCGAAGTTGTAGGGATAGTCGCAGTAGCCGTTCCCCGTGGCATATGAGTACACGGCTCGCAATTGGGCAGGGGCTTGGGATTCGGTGTAGCTGCTGCTGGATGCCGTGTGGTGCACGAACGCGACCTTGTGCGCGTCCGTCAGCCCTGGGCATTTGCTGCGAAGCGACTCGTTGGCGCCCCACTCGGCCCGGGAGATGATCTCGGGGATGTCTGAGTCGGCCCTAGCCGAAGAGGCGGCGGTGTACCGCTCGATCACAGCGCGATCAGCTGGAGCTTCGGCTACCTCGATCATGCGAACCGACGCAGTGGGAGAGGGGCGCCCGCCTGGTGTGTCGATGCGCACCTGGGCAGCGTCGGCGGGGTCCGTCAGCAGCGGTACCGTGGCTGGCTTGATGGCCTCGAAATCCGGGTCATCCGGGTCGGGTGTGTCCGTGCTCACCGGAAGATGCTGCCACTGGGACCAACCGCCCTGCTCACGCACGCGAACCCACACCGCTGAGCCGGGAGCGGGATCTCTGTCGAACGTGACACCGATGAGTCCGAACTCGATCTCCGCGTCGACCTGCGCGGAGTTGGGTCCCGCCAGACGGTGTGTTTCCACCTTAGGTGTGACCTGCCGCGGTGCGGGGGAAGGCCAGGACGTCGCCGGCATGGCGACGAGGCTTCCAGCGATGATCACAACTGCCGACCCGAGAACCAGTCGGCGCCGCGTTGCGCGCATCGGTTCCTCCCTCGAATCAGGGTCCCGTCTCCTTGCCCACCATAAGGGAGGCGTGCCGCCGCGCGGGGTCATGCGCGCCCGGATTGTGATGTCTAGCGAGTTGTGGGGGCGTCGGCAATAATGTGGTGATGCCAATGCCTGCTGGTGGCACGTTGTCGGGAGATCATCATGCTCTCGCCCACTACGAAGTGCTCCTGCTGCTCGAAACTGATCGGTCACGCGGGCTCACAGAGTCTGAGGCGCGCAGGCGTCTTGGGTCGTACGGACCCAATGCGCTACCTGAAACAGCGATCGCCGGACGCATAGAGAGATTCCTGCGGCAACTCCTGACACCACTGGTGTACGTGCTCCTGGCCGCTGGGGCGATCACGACCGTGCTTGGCAAGATCGCGGACTCCGCGGTGATCTTCGGCGTTGTCATTGTCAACGCGATCGTTGGCTACTGGCAGGAATCCAAGGCGCAGGCCGAGCTTGAGGCGCTTCGCAAGATGGTTACGACTACCGCGCGTGTGCGGCGTGACGGGCACACGACAACGGTGTCGTCCGAGAGCTTGGTACCCGGGGATCTAGTCCTGATCGAGGCCGGAGACAAGGTGCCAGCGGACATGCGGCTCATGGAGCTAGCTGAGCTGCGAGTCGACGAGTCCGCTCTGACCGGTGAGTCGCAACCGGTCACCAAGGACGAGGTCGCATTGCCGGCGGACACACCCGTCGCCGACCGGCGCAACATGGTTTACTCCGGGACGTTCGTCAGTGGCGGCAGCGGTGTCGGGGTCGTGGTCGCCACGGGTTCGGAAACCGAGCTGGGAGAGATCCACAGACTCGTGGGCGCCGTTGATCCGCTGGCAACGCCGTTGACTCGCAGGCTGACGTGGTTCAGCAAGGTACTGACGGTCGTGATCGTCTCCTTGGCCGTCTTCGCCTTCGCCGTGGGTGTCGCGCGGGGTGAATCCTGGTCGGAGATGTTCGTCGCGGCCGTCGCCCTGGCTGTCGGCGCCATCCCGGAGGGGCTGCCCGCAGCCGTGACAATCACGCTGGCCATCGGGGTGGGCAGGATGGCCCGACGGCGCGCGGTAGTTCGGCGTCTTCCAGCTGTGGAGACCCTGGGCAGCACAACCGTCGTGTGCACGGACAAGACCGGGACCCTGACCGAGAACCAGATGACGGTTCGCGCCATCTGGACTCTGGCGGGTTCCTACGAAGTGACCGGGGGTGGATACGACCCGTCCGGGGTGCTAGTCGCCTCGCAAGCCCGGCACGCCAACCAGGACGAGGCGCTGTCCTGGTCGCTGCTCGTCGGCGCGCTGTGCAATGACGCTTCTTTGGATCGAGCCGACACCGGCGCGTGGCGCATAACCGGGGATCCCACCGAGGCTGCCCTTCTGGTCGTTGGGGTCAAGTCTGGGATGGACCTGGACGATCTGCGGGCCAGGCATCCTCGGCTCGATTCCATCCCGTTCAGCTCTGAGCGCCAGTACATGGCGACGCTGAATGAAGGTGAGAATCCCGGCTTCCGGGTGATTCTGGCCAAGGGCGCCGTGGAACGGATTCTGAGCCTGTGTACCGCCGCGATGGCGCCTTCGGGGCAGATCGAACCTCTTGACGCGGACCGGATACTGCGGCGGGCCGCTGTGATGGGCGGATCGGGGCTGCGTGTCCTGGCCACGGCAGTGCTGGGCGTGGACGAATCGGTGGGAAGTATTCCTGAAGGAACTGGCGGATCGCTGATATTCACCGGGCTGCACGCGATGCTCGACCCCCCGCGGCAGGCGGCGATCTCAGCCGTTCAGTCGTGCCGTCAGGCCGGCATCGCGGTGAAGATGATCACGGGCGATCACGCGGCGACTGCCGAGGCGATCGCGCTTCAGGTCGGGGTAATTGACGAAGTGCGGGTGGGAGACGTCCTCACGGGTGAAGTGCTCGCCCGGCTCGGGCAAGATGAACTCGGCCTGGCAGCCGAACGGGCCTCGGTGTTCGCGCGCGTCTCACCTGAGCAGAAGCTTCGTCTGGTGGAGGCGCTCCAGGCCCGCCGCCATGTAGTGGCGATGACCGGCGACGGCGTGAACGACGCTCCGGCTCTACGCCAGGCGGATATCGGCGTCGCGATGGGGCTCGCTGGCACGGAAGCCGCGAAGGAAGCCGCGGACATGGTCCTGGCTGATGACGATTTCGCGACCATCGAGGCGGCTGTCGAAGAGGGTCGAGGCGTATTCGACAACCTCATCAAGTTCATCGTGTGGACGTTACCGACGAACATGGGCGAGGGGTTCGTCATCCTGGTCGCGGTGGCCTTGGGCACAGCCCTGCCGATTCTTCCGCTACAGATCCTGTGGATCAACATGACGACCGCGGTGCTGCTGGGACTAATGCTGGCCTTCGAGCCCAAGGAGTCCGGGATCATGAACCGGCCTCCCCGCGACCCGAGCAAGCCGCTGCTGACCAGAGCTCTGATCGAACGGATCCTGGTGGTGTCGGCTCTGCTCGTCGGCGGCTCTTGGCTGATCTTCGAATGGGAGCTGTCCGCCGGGTCGGGGCTGGAAGTGAGCCGTACCGCGGCGATGAACCTGTTCGTCACAGTCGAGGCCTTCTACCTGTTCAGCTGCCGGTCCCTTACTCGCTCTACCTGGCAGCTCGGGATCTTCAGCAATCACTGGGTCATTGGGGGCCTCGCGATTCAGGCGGTCGCCCAGATCGCGATCACATACCTTCCAGCGATGAACGGCGTGTTCGGAACTGCCCCGATCCCCGGCGAGAGTTGGGTGCGCATCGTCTGCTTCTCGATCTTGGCGTCGCTTGTGGTGGCAGTCGACAAGCGCCGACACGGAGCCGCGATGTGAGAAACTCGAGCGCGACCACCACGGACTGAGGCACGCCGCCTCAGGTGAGCGGCGCCGGGGGACCCTCGGGTTAGAGTCCATAGGTCCGACGAGTTCGGGCAGACCGACCGCCCCGGAGGTGCCTGTGTCCGACGCCGCAGCAGCGGACAACTCTTTCGCACATCTGCACGTCCACACCGAGTACTCAATGCTGGACGGTGCCGCGCGGCTCGATGATCTCTTCGCGGAAGTGGCTCGCCTTGGGCAATCCGCCGTGGCTGTCACAGACCACGGCAACCTGTATGGCGCCTACGAGTTCTACACCAAGGCACGCGCCGCCGGAGTGAAGCCGATCATCGGCATGGAGGGGTACTACGCGCCGCAAGGGCGCCGCGAACGGGTCCCCGCGGACTTCGGCGGTGGGTATGACGAGCTGACCGATGCGGTCGGCGAAGGCAGGGGCAGATTCGCCTACACACACATGACTTTGTGGGCTGAAGACAATGTCGGGTTGCACAACTTGTTCCGAGTCTCGAGCCTGGCCAGCCTCGAGGGCTACTATCGCTCGCCGCGCCTGGACCATGAGCTCTTGGAATCGCATGGGAAGGGCCTGATCGGGACCACCGGTTGCCCGTCCGGAGAGGTGAACCGCTGGCTCCAGGCTGGCAACTACGACAAGGCCCTTTCCGTGGCAGCGGACTTCCAAGACATCCTGGGCGCGGGGAACTACTACTGCGAAGTGATGGATCACGGAATCGCGATCGAGCGCAGGTTCCGCGAAGACCTTCTGCGGATAGCCAAGTCGCTGAGTCTGCCGCTCGTGGCGACCAATGACACTCACTATGTCCGAGCTGACGAATGGAAGATGCACGACGCGTTCTTGTGCGTCGGAACGAAGAGCCTTGTCAGCGATGAGAAGCGGTTCCGGTTTGGGAGCCATGACTTCTACATCAAGTCCGCCGCTGAAATGCGCAGCCTGTGGTCAGACCTTCCAGAAGCCTGTGACAACACAGTCGCGATCGCGGAGCGGTGCAACGTGTCCTTCAATGAGGGCGCCAACCTCATGCCGCGCTATCCGGTACCGGCGGGCGAGACGGAGGAATCCTGGTTGGTCAAGGAAGTTGACCTGGGACTTATCGCCCGGTTCGCGCCGAATCCGGTGCCGCAAGGTCACCGGGAGCGCGCCGAGTATGAAGTTCGCGTCATTGCGCAGATGGGCTACCCCGCGTACTTCCTCGTCGTCGCGGACCTGGTCAGACATGCGAAGGAACAGGGGATCCGCGTCGGCCCCGGACGTGGGTCCGCCGCCGGTGCCCTGATCGCGTGGGCCCTTGGCATCACCGAGCTCGATCCGATAGAGCACGGATTGTTGTTCGAACGCTTCCTGAACCCGGAGCGGGTATCGATGCCCGACATCGACATCGACTTCGACGAGCGCCGTCGTGGGGAGATGATCAGGTACGCGACGCAGAAGTACGGATCGGACCGCGTCGCCCAGATCGTCACGTACGGCTCGATCAAGGCAAAGGCCGCGATCAAGGATTCAGCACGGGTTCTTGGCTACCCCTTCAGTCTGTCTGACCGGATATCAAAGGCCATGCCGCCCGCCGTCATGGGCAAGGAAATCCCTTTGTCCGGGATCTTCGATGAGGCTCACGAACGTCACAACGAGGCCGGTGAGTTCCGTGACCTGTACGCATCGGATCCCGGAGTGAAGGAAGTCGTTGACACAGCGCGCGGGTTGGAGGGGCTGAAGCGGCACGTTGGGGTCCACGCGGCAGGCGTGATCTTGTCGAGCGAGCCGCTGCTGGACGTCATCCCCGTGTGGCGCCGTGACGCGGACGGGTCGATCATCACGCAGTTCGACATGGGCGCGTGCGATGCCCTCGGGCTGCTGAAGATGGACTTTCTTGGGCTGCGGAATCTGACCGTTCTCGACGATTGCCTGAAGTACATCCTGGCGAACACCGGCGAGGACGTCATCCTGGAAGAACTGCCGCTCGATGATCCAGCCGCCTACGAGCTGATGTCGCGCGGTGACACCCTCGGCGTGTTCCAGCTTGACGGTGGCCCGATGCGCGCTCTGCTGCGGTCGATGGCCCCGGACAGTTTCGAGGACATCTCAGCGGTGTTGGCGCTGTATAGGCCAGGGCCCATGGGCGCCAACGCTCATAACGACTATGCCGACCGGAAGAACGGGCGCAAGCCTGTCGTTCCGATCCACCGCGAGTTCGCCGAACCGCTGGCGGAGATACTCGATGACACCTATGGCCTGATCGTCTACCAAGAGCAGGTGATGGCTATCGCGCAGAAAGTGGCCGGATACTCGCTAGGCAAGGCCGACCTTCTGCGACGGGCAATGGGCAAGAAGAAGAAGGCCATTCTCGACAAGGAGTTCGGGCCCTTCAGCGATGGCATGCGGACCAACGGCTACTCCGAAGGCGCGATCAAGACGTTGTGGGACATCTTGGTTCCGTTCTCCGACTACGCGTTCAACAAGGCCCACACCGCTGGCTACGGGTTGGTCGCCTACTGGACCGGTTACTTGAAGGCGAACTACCCAGCTGAGTACATGGCGGCGCTGCTTACGAGTGTGAAGGACGACAAGGACAAGTCGGCGGTGTATCTGAACGAATGCCGGCGGATGGGCATCAAGGTGTTGCCGCCGGATGTCAACGAATCGGACGTCGACTTCACCCCGACGAGGGGCGACATCCGGTTTGGATTGTCCGCTGTACGCAATGTCGGGGCCGCGGTCGTGGAGTCAGTCGTCAGGACCCGTAACTCACACGGACCGTTCGCTGACTTCCGGGACTTCCTGGCCTCAGTGGAAATCAATGTGTGCAACCGGCGGGTTATTGAGTCGATCATCAAGGCTGGGGCCTTCGATTCTCTTGGGCACTCCCGCAAGGGCCTGTTGGATGCGCACGAGCAGTACATCGATGAGGCGGTCGCGACAAAGCGGGCCGAGGCGGTCGGCCAGTATGACCTCTTCGGTGGGGATGCTGGAGGGGGCGCCGCCGTGAGTGGCGCACTGCCGACCATCGGTCACGCCGAATGGGACAAGGGCGTGCTGCTGGCGTACGAGCGCGAGATGCTCGGACTCTACGTCAGTGACCACCCGCTCAACGGGTTGGAGCATCTGCTCCGGAAGGCCACTGACTGCCCGCTGGCTTCGCTTCACTCCGACGACCGTCCGTCGGGCCAGGTGGTCACCATAGCGGGGCTGATCTCATCGGTACAGCGCAAGGTGACGCGTGAGAAGGGTGAGCCGTGGGCTCTGGTCACTCTCGATGATCTTGACGCCTCGGTAGAGATCGTCGTCTACCCACGGTCCTACTTGCCGGTCAGTGCCCAGCTGACCGAGGACCGTGTCGCGGCATTCAAGGTCCGCATTGACCGGCGGGACGAGGACAGCCTCAGGCTCGTCGCTTTGGAAGTCTCGTTCCCAGATCTGGGTGACGTATCCGCTGGCCCTGTACGGCTGTCTATGCCCGTGACCCGATGTGTCCCGGCCGTGGTCGACAGCCTGAAGGAGATCCTGGCGGCCAGTCCCGGGATGGTTGAGGTGCAGCTGAGCCTCACCAACGGTGAGCGGACGACGGTTCTGCGTCTGGACGACCGGCTGCGGGTCACGCCCTCACCAGCGCTCTACGGAGAACTTAAGGCGCTGCTCGGCCCGGCATCGGTAGTGGCTGAGTCCTCCGGATAGGGGATGGGGTCGCGCCTGGCCGTCAGCTGACGCACAGGGGGGCAGTACGGGCGCGCAGAAGATTGATGAGTTGGTCGGGAATCAGCTCCAGCAGCAGCCCCTGACGGCCGGCCGGGACCAGGATGGTTGGCTGCTCCATCGCGGAGGTGTCCAGAAGTAGTCCCAGCGGGGTCTTCGATCCCAGGGGGCTAACGCTGTCCGCGGCGTACCCGGTGATCCGTTCGACCTCATCCGCATCGGTGTAATCGGCACTGCGAGCACCCACAGCCGCGGCGACGGCGCTCAGGCTCATGATGCTGCGAGCTGGCACGACGGCGATCAGGTTCTCATCTTCCACCTTGACGACTAGGGTTTCGAACAGCCGCCTTGCCGGGATCCCGTAGTCCTCTGCGGCGGCAACTCTGTCCGCGTCGGCTTCAGGCGGACACGCGTGTAGGGCGTAGGCGATTCCGGCGCGCCCGAGGACCTTCGTCGCCGGTGTATCAGAGCCGCTGGCTTTGGTGGTGGAGCCGGCCTTGTCCGGCGCGGCCTTGCTCGCGGCGCTCACCTTGGCTCGTTTGGTCCCCCCTGTTGCGGAGGCCTTGCCAGCTTTCGTTTTGCGCTTTTCCACATCTGACATCCTGCCCCTCCCGTCGGCCGGATCGCGCGTGACACCGCATGCGCTCGGAAAACGTAGGATATTGGGGTGATTCGGGTTGTTGACCTTCGCGCGCGGATGGTGGACACGGCATCTGTCGTGCCGCGGGCCGCCGCGTCCTCAGGGAGCGAGCTGGATCGCGTCAGCGGGATTGTCGCAGACGTCGCCGTGCGCGGTGAAGAGGCGATCCTGGAATGGACCGAGCGTCTGGATGGGTTCCGCCCGCCCGTGCTGCGCGTTCCAGCGGAAGCCCTGGCCGAGGCGGACAGTCGGCTGGATCCTCTCGTTCGGGCGGTGCTGGGCGAAGCCATCGGGCGAGTGCGCTTGGTGCACGAGGGCCAGGTTCCTCTGCGGCACGACACCGACGTCGCCCCCGGGGGGCGCGTAAGCCAGAGGTGGATTCCAGTCGAGCGCGTCGGCCTGTACGTTCCGGGCGGCAACGTCGCCTATCCATCGAGCGTGATCATGAACGTCGTCCCCGCCCAGGTGGCCGGCGTGGAGTCGCTCGCGGTCGCCAGCCCTCCCCAGAGGGAGAACGGCGGCTTGCCAGATGCCGTAGTTCTCGCGGCCTGCGCGATGCTTGGTGTCGATGAGGTCTACGCGGTGGGAGGCGCTCAGGCGATCGCCATGCTCGCGCACGGCGTCAGGTTCTCGGACGGCACTGCTTGTCGTCCAGTCGACATGATCACGGGCCCAGGGAACGTCTACGTCACGGCGGCGAAGCGGCTCGTCAAGGGGCTGGTCGGCATCGACTCAGAAGCCGGCCCGACCGAGGTCATGGTGATCGCTGACGACTCCGCCGACGCGGCGTGCGTGGCATCCGACCTGATGAGTCAGGCCGAGCACGACACCATGGCGGCGTGCGTCCTTGTCACGGACTCGCCGGATCTGGTCGACGACGTGGTCACGGAACTGGCCCGTCAAGTAGCTGGCACGAAGCACCGGGAGCGGATCACGGCAGCGCTGGGCGGACCGCAGAGCGCGATCATGCTTGTGGCCGACTTGGCGGCCGCGTTCGACATCGCGAATGCGTACGGCGCCGAACATCTCGAGGTCCAAACTCGCAACTCACGCGAGGACGCTGGGCGCGTGCGCAACGCCGGAGCGATCTTCGTCGGGCGGTACAGTCCCGTCTCACTCGGCGACTACGCGGCAGGATCGAACCACGTCTTGCCGACCGGCGGCACCGCAGCCCACTCGTCGGGTCTTGGCGTGCACACCTTCCTGCGCGCGGTCCAGGTGATCGACTATGACAAAGACGGGCTGGCCGGGATCGCCGACGTCGTCCGAACCCTCGCGGAGGCGGAGGACCTGCCAGCTCACGGTGCGGCGATCTCGTCGCGATCTCAGGGCAGCCAGTGAACCCAGGGTTGCCGGTGCGGGCGGATCTGGCCGGTGTCGAGCCGTACGGGGCGCCTGTTCTTGACGTGCCCAACCGGCTAAACGTCAACGAGAACCCCTACAGCCCGTCGGCCGATGTTGTGGCTCAGATGGGCCGGGCGGCCGCGGACGCGCTTGCTTCCGCCAACCGATATCCCGACCGCGAGTGCATCGAGCTGCGCGCGGAGCTGGCCAGCCTGATCGGAGGTAGAACCGCGGCAGCCAACATCTGGCCCGCCAACGGCAGCAACGAGGTCATGCATCAGATCTTCGCGGCTTTCGGGGGGCCCGGACGCCGCGCCCTGTCATTCGCGCCGACCTACTCGCTGTACCCCCAGTACGCGCGTGAGACGTTCACCGAGTATGTGACGGCTCCGCGTCGTGGCGACTTCGAGTTGGACATGTCCGAGGTCGCGCGGTCTTTCACGGAAGCCCGGCCGTCGCTGGTTGTGGTGGCCTCGCCGAACAACCCGACCGGCACGCTTCTTCCAGCGGGACAGCTCGACGAGTTGCTCGACCTGGTCGCGGGCGCCGACGCGATGCTCATTGTTGATGAGGCCTACGTGGAGTTCGCCGACGTCGGGGTCTTCTCCGCCACAGCTCGTGTGCCCGACAGCGATCGGTTGATCGTCACCCGGACAATGAGTAAGGCGTTTGGGCTCGCGGGCCTCAGGCTCGGTTACGCGGTTGCCAGCGCCGAGGCGATCGACGCGGTGCGCATCGTGAGACTGCCGTATCACTTGTCGTCGACGACGCAGGCGATGGCGTGCGTCGCGGCCAGGAATGCCCCGGTCTTGCTAGCCCCCGTGGCGACGTTGCGAGCCGAACGACGCCAGCAGGCGGAGTGGTTCAGTGCGGTTGGGCTTGATGTCGCGGCGTCGCAGGCGAACTTCTTGCTGGTGGGCTGTTTCGCTGACCGGGAGGCGACTTGGCGTGCGTTGGTCGATCAGGGCGTCCTTGTGAGGATGGTCGGGCCGGACGGTTGGCTGAGGGTCAGCGTGGGGACACCGGAGGAAAACCAGGCCATGCGCCAAGCGATGAGTATCGTCTTGGACAGCGGTGCGGCGCGGCTCCTGGGCTCCGGCGCACTGCGGGATGAAGGGTTGCAGTCATGAATAGGACCGCGCGAGTTGAACGGGCGACCAAAGAGAGCCGAGTCGTGGTGGAGCTTGATCTGGACGGCTCCGGCAAGACGAGCATCGACACTGGCGTGCCGTTCTTCGACCACATGCTTTCCCAGCTAGGGAAGCACGGCGGCTTCGATCTAGCGGTTACGACAGACGGCGATGTGGCTGTCGACTCGCACCACACCGTCGAGGACACATGCCTGGCCATCGGGCAGGCGCTCAATGAATGCCTGGGCGACAGGTCGGGTGTGCAGCGTTTCGGCGACTCGCTGGTGCCTTTAGACGAAGCCCTCGTGCAGACAGCGGTTGACCTTTCTGGCCGCCCCCATCTGGTTCACGTCGAGCCGGAGCTGATCGAACTCATCGGCAGTTACGACACGACTTTGACCCGACACGTCTGGGAGTCGATTGTGGCCAGTGCTGGCATCACGTTGCATGTCCGCGTTCTCTCCGGTAGGAACGCGCACCACGTTGTGGAGGCTCAGTTCAAGTCAGTCGCCAGAGCGCTGCGCGCGGCCGTGGCTTTGGACCCTCGGGTCGCCGGCATCCCTAGCACCAAGGGGACTCTAGGTGGCCAGTAGGCCGCGCGTCGTCGTATTCGACTACGGGTTCGGGAACGTTCGGTCGGCCGAAAAGGCGCTCAACCGCGTTGGAGCTGACGCCGTGATCACAGCGGACGCTGACCTGTCTCGTGAGTGCGACGGGCTGGTCGTCCCGGGAGTGGGCGCTTTCGCCGCGTGCATGCGGGGTCTGGCTGATGCCGGAGGGCCCGACATCATCGCCGACCGCATCGCCGTGGGGCGCCCTGTCCTGGGGGTCTGTGTTGGGATGCAGGTGATGTTCTCCCGCAGCGCCGAGCACGGTGAGGAGGTGGCGGGTCTTGGCATCTGGCCAGGCACCGTCGAACTGCTCCATGCGGAAGTTCTGCCTCACATGGGCTGGAACACCGTCGAGGCCCCGGCAGGTTCGGCGCTGTTTCGCGGCGTGGCCGACCAGCGCTTCTACTTCGTGCATTCATACGGACTGAGGCAGTGGGCCGAGTTGGCTGGGCTTCCTGGTGCGCAGGTGGCGCTGTCGGAGCATGGTGAGAAGTTCGCGGCAGCGGTCCAGCACGGCGTAGTCGCGGCTACTCAGTTCCACCCCGAGAAATCTGGAGCGGCCGGGCTAAAGCTGCTCGCTAACTGGTTGTCCAGCATGTCGCGCCCGGAATAGCTGAACAAACCGGTCAAAGCCGCTAGATTCCGATCATCCGAGGATGAGGTGGGTAGATGTCTTCTCCGATGCCAGGTTGGTACCCAGATCCGGAGAACCCTGGGCGACAGAGATTCTGGGACGGCGTGAAGTGGACCGAGGCCAGGGCGTACCCGGAGACCCAGGTCGGGGTGAACCCGTCGGCTCCCAACGAGAGGAACAAGTCCGATAGCTCCTGGGCATGGGTCGTCGCGATCGCGATCATCGGCGTGATTCTGCTCATCGCAGCGGTTGTCATCAGCGGTGGCGAGAAGCCAGCGCCAGGTCCTACGACGACAGAGACGACCGCGGGTCCAACTGTCACCCCGCCGACACCGCCGACACCGCCGACCCCGCCGACCCCGCCGCCGCCGACCCCGACGTCATAGTCGTAGGTTGACCCGATGGCTGGAATCCTGGAGCTGTTCCCCGCTGTCGATGTCGCTGACGGCAAGGCCGTCCGCCTGGTCAAGGGGGTCGCGGGCACGGAGACCGACTACGGCGACCCCATCGAGGCCGCTCTGCGGTGGCAATCTCAGGGAGCGTCCTGGATCCACTTGGTGGACCTGGACGCGGCTTTTGGCCGAGGCTCAAACAGGGAGCTGTTGTCTGATGTAGTTGGACGCGTCGACATCGACGTGGAACTCAGCGGCGGAATACGTGACGAGGATTCGCTGACGGCGGCCCTGGCCACAGGATGCCGACGGGTCAATCTCGGCACAGCCGCGCTGGAAAGCCCCCAGTGGTGCGAGAAAGTCATCGCCGAGCACGGAGACCGCATCGCTGTCGGTCTGGACGTGAGGGGGAGTCGCCTGGCAGCTCGGGGATGGACGCGCGAAGGTGGGGAACTGCTCGCGACGATCGCGAGACTGGATGCGCAGGGGTGCGCGCGCTATGTCGTGACCGACGTGTCTCGCGATGGCACTTTGACCGGGCCCAACCTGGAGCTGCTCAGGGTTGTCTGCCACAGGACTGAACGGCCGGTCATCGCTTCTGGCGGCGTCGCGAAACTGGAGGATCTGCATGAGCTCGCGGAGCTCCTGCCCTTGGGACTTGAAGGCGTGGTTATCGGCAAGGCGCTGTATTCGGGGGCGTTCTCGCTCTCCGAGGCTTTGGCCGCAGTCGCTCCTCGCCGGGATTACCTTGACCTCGACGGTGCCGTCTGACCCAGGGCTGAACAGAACCTGCGAACCCGCCCGAACTTAGCGGACGTTCTTGACAAACGCGCCCTTTAGGGTACAGACGCGCCCGTTACAACGGGTGTCTCCTTGCGTAACGGTCGCGTTTGCACGGAACGGCCGCTTCCGCGCAAGGGGGCGGGGCCGTAGCGGGGGGGGGCGAACTAGGTGGGGATGGTTAGCCGGACGGCCGCGTAGTGCTCAGGCCGCTGGCGGGTAACCCGCAACACGATGTCCAGCATCGGCCAAACCAGCCCGTACCTTCGGCGCAGGAGATCGCGGGTCCGCGATACGCCAGCCTGATCGACTACGAGCTCAGCTTGGGCCTGGGTTGTGCCGCCTTGGGCCTTGCCGCTGCGATCGCACGGAGCCAACTCAACGTCAGGGTTGGCCTTGATGTTGCGGGCGGTTTCGGACGCGTCATCGACAATCAGGTAGAGGTGATCTCCTTCGCGCGCGACCCATTCAGCCGTCGTGCTGGTGGTCCCGGCGGCGCTCGAGGTCGTCAGCAGTATGTTCCGCGCCGCGCTCATGCGGTCAAGTTCGGGAGTCCTCATCGCCGCCAGCTTACGCGCACCAAAGTGTCGGCACGCCGTAACCTGGACCCGTGTCACTCGCCGTGCGTGTCATCCCCTGCCTGGATGTCGATGACGGCCGTGTCGTAAAGGGCGTCAATTTCGTCGACCTCAAGGATGCTGGAGACCCTGTTGAACTGGCGGCCGTCTACGACTCCGAAGGGGCGGACGAGCTCGTCTTCCTGGACATCACGGCCTCAAGCGGCCAGCGGGAAACCACGTATGACATGGTTCGCCGGACGGCGAGCGAGGTCTTCATCCCCCTGACCGTTGGGGGCGGAGTGCGAAGTGTCGACGACTTCGACCGATTGCTCCGGGCTGGCGCGGACAAGGTGGGCGTGAACACCGCTGCCTTGGCCAATCCTGAGCTGGTCAAGGATGCCTCGCGGAGATTCGGTTCACAGTGCGTCGTCGTGTCGGTTGACGCGCGCAGGTGTGCTGATACGGCGAGCGGGTTCGAAGTCACGACTCACGGAGGGCGCCGCGGGACCGGCATCGACGCGGTCGGATGGGCCAAGCGGGCGGCGGAAACAGGAGCCGGGGAAATCCTGCTGAATTCGATGGACGCGGACGGGACCAAGCGCGGATTCGATCTCGAACTGATACGTGCTGTCCGGCACGTAGTGTCCGTGCCGGTGATAGCGAGCGGCGGCGCTGGCTGCCTCGCGGACTTCGGGCCGGCTATCGAGGCTGGCGCGGACGCGGTGCTGGCCGCGAGCGTGTTCCACTTCGGCGTGCTGCGGATACCTGATGTGAAAGCGGAATTGAGCCGGTCGGGTTACCCGGTCAGGCTGGTCGGTCCTGGTCTTCGCGAACGTGGAACCGAGCTTGCCTGAACGAGGCAACGGCCTCGGGCTCACCGAGAATCTCAACGTCGACTTCGCTGCGGCCGTACGCGAGAAGCATCAGCTCACCGGCAGTGCCGACGATGGTCACAGCCTGGCTGCCGCCCTTCGCCTTGTGCTCGTGCTCATCCGCGTTCGTACGTCGCAGAATCACACCACCCTTGGCGCCCTTGAATAGCAGCCGACCGCCGAGCTTGAGACGATCCCAGAGCAGATCAGACAGCTTCGGGTCAAGGCTGCGCGGCTTCCAGCTGTTTGAGCCTCTGCGCACATCCTCGTGATGAACGAAAAACTCCACGATGTTCGCCTGGCCATCAACCCATGGGAGGCGGAAGGTCGACCAGATCGGCGGGCCGTTCCTGACCAGACGGACGAGCTTCTCGAACGGTTGCGAGGCAGCGTCGTTCTGGACCTTCTCCGTCCACGCGGATAGAGGCCCTCCAAGAATTCCGAGCGCCGCGTCAGGACGGCCTTCGCGCACTACCAAGTGCGCCGCCAAGTCCCTTGTCGTCCACCCCTCGCAAAGCGTGGGTTCGTCCGGGCCGACTTGCTCCAGCAGGTCACAAAGCTGTGACCGCTCCTCGCGTGCTAGGTCAATGGCTGACACGCGGCCCATACTAGGCACATCGCGTACCGTGACCTGGTACCCCCCTCGGCACTTCGGTCCTGCCGCGCGGATGCCCCCGAGAGAGGCACAATGGGAAGCGTGTCTACCGCGCGCGAAGACGACGACTTGTTGGAAGCGGTCCGCTTCGGGCCCGACGGTCTGGTTCCCGCTATCGCTCAATCTGTGAGCGGTGATGTCCTGATGCTCGCGTGGATGGATCGCGCCGCGCTGCTGGCAACTTTGGATTCAGGCCGCGGTACGTATTTCAGCCGGAGCCGTGGAAAACAGTGGACCAAGGGCGAGACGTCCGGAAACGTTCAGCTAGTGCGGCGCGTCCGCTACGACTGCGACGGCGACGCGATTCTGCTGACGGTTGAGCAGACCGGACCTGCTTGCCACACAGGCACAGCGACTTGTTTCGATGACCGCGATCTGCCGCTTTCTGTTCGTGACGGCGCATGACTGGCGAGCGAGCATGACCAACATCGCCTCCGCCGACGGCAACGCGGTTCCGAGCTTGTCCGAGTTCAGGGAGTTGGCTAAGACCCGCCGCGTTGTTCCGGTCATGCGCCGCGTGCTGGCGGACGGGTTCACACCCGTCGGGTTGTATCAAGCTCTGGCTGGAGGTCGGGCCGGAACATTCCTGCTCGAGTCGGCCGAGCATGGCCGCGTGTGGTCGCGGTACTCGTTCGTCGGAGTGCGATGCCCCGCGATGCTCACCGAGTCCGATGGGCGGGCGCTGTGGTCGGGTAAGGCACCCGAAGGCGTCGCGCACACCGATGACCCTCTGGAGGCGATGCGAGCCACGATCGAAGCACTGGCAACAGATCGTCCAGAAGGACTGCCGCCATTCACGTCCGGCCTGGTCGGGTACGTCGGCTACGACGCCGTGCGACGGCTGGAGCGGCTTCCGGACGAGAACCCCGAGGAATTGGGAGTTCCCGAGCTGTGCATGCTCCTGGCCACCGACGTGGCTGTCTTGGATCACGCCGACGGCACTGTGTTGCTCATAACCAACGCTGTCAACTACGACAACTCTGACGAGCGCGCCGACGCCGCGTGGGTCGACGCGATGGGTCGGCTGGATCGCATGACACGCGACCTCGCCAGGGCAGTACCTATTCCGCCGGCCAGATACCGCGCGGTATCCGCGAAGGCTCCGGCTTCCCGCACTGACCGGGACGACTATCTGGATGCCGTTGCCAAGTCCCGTGAGTACATAGAGGCGGGGGACGCGTTCCAGATCGTGATCTCGCAGCGTTTCTCGACTAAGTGCCCGGCTTCGGCGATAGACGTCTATCGGGTGTTACGCGCGACGAATCCAAGCCCATACATGTACCTGTTTCGCTTCCCCGAAGCGACTGGATCCGACGACGGGCTGTCGGACCGCGTCGCCTTCGACGTAGTCGGCTCGTCCCCGGAGGCGCTAGTGACCGTCAAGGCGGGCGAGTGCATGCTGCATCCCCTCGCTGGTACCAGACGCCGGGGCGATTCACCTGAAGAGGATGTCGCCCTCTCGGAGGACTTGCTGGCTGACGACAAGGAGCGGGCTGAGCACTTGATGCTGGTAGATCTGGGCCGAAACGATTTGGGAAGGGTGTGCGCGCCTGGGTCGGTCGAAGTCGTCGAGTTCATGCAGGTGGAGCGCTACTCGCATGTCATGCACATCGTGTCTACCGTCGTGGGTCGTCTCGCGCCAGGGAAGTCCGCCTTCGACGCGCTCGCCGCTGCCTTCCCGGCGGGAACCTTGTCCGGCGCGCCCAAGCCACGTGCCATGGAAATCATCGACGAGTTAGAGCCCGTCAGGCGCGGACTGTACGGAGGAGCTGTCGGCTACCTCGATTTCGCTGGCGATCTCGACACCGCGATCGCGATCAGGACAGCGGTCATCCTCGGCGGTGTTGCCTACGTGCAGGCGGGCGCGGGGTTGGTCGCGGATTCGGTTCCGGAGACCGAGGACGCGGAGTGCCGCAACAAGGCGGCCGCCGTGCTCAACGCTGTGGCTTCGGCCGCGACGATGGACGCCGCCCTAACGGACGATGGCGCGTGACCCCGATGACGGATGGGTCGCGAGGTCTGGTGCTCGTCGTGGAAGACGAGGCAGCGATCGCGGACATCTTGCGCATGTACCTTCGTCGTGAAGGCTTCGGAGTCACCATCGAGAAGTCCGGTGAGGCGGCTCTGGTTTCGATCAAACGCGTGCGCCCGGTCGCGGTAGTTCTGGATGTCGGACTTCCCGGAATCGACGGCACTGAAGTCGTTCGCCGGATGCGGGCAGCGGGTGACTGGACGCCCGTGTTGTTCTGCACAGCCAGAGAGGACGAGATCGACCGGATCCTGGGATTGGAGCTTGGAGCGGACGACTACATCACCAAGCCCTTCAGCCCCCGCGAAGTCGTCGCCCGGGTCAAGGCGGCGGTGCGCAGGGCGTCTGGTCCGGGTGGCGCGGACGTGCTGAGCGTCGGCGAGGTGACAGTTGACCGAGCGGCGCACACGGTCCGCGTCCGCGATCGGAACATGGCGCTTACGGCCACCGAGTTCGAACTACTCGCATACCTCATGGCGAAGCCTGGCCGGGTGTTCTCGCGCGAGCAATTGCTGTCACAGGTCTGGGGTTACGAGGCCATGGCCAGCACTCGGACGGTCGACGTGCACGTGGCACAGGTCAGGGCCAAACTGGGCTCGGCGAGTCCAATCCGAACCGTGCGCGGAGTTGGATACTCGGCTGTCCGAGAGAGCGTCGATGACTGAATCGCGCCAGGGCTTCCTGCGGACCGTGTCGGGCAGAACCGTCCTGCTCGCGGCGGGCGTCGCTGTTCTGACGGCCGTGGTCGCTGTGGCGGTCAGCATCCCGCTGATCCTTGGCGCGTCCAAGACCCAGGAGCAGGTGACTCTCGACAGGCTCGCGGACGTCACAGTCGAAGCGCTTCAACGCCCCTCTCCGATGGGGGCGACAATGCGGTTGAGGCAGTCGCTGGCTGCCCAGCGCGTGACTCCCTACGTGGTGGGTCCGGAGCTCGAGGTGCCGCCCGGATTGGACCGTGCCCAAGTTGCCGCGATCATCGCGGGAGATCGCTTGTCTACGACAGTCACGGTCTCCGGGGACAGCTACTTCGTCGCCGGGCGCCCCATCGACGGTCGCTACGGCTTGGTGTTGTTGGCGCCAGCCCAACTCGCGGGGGACTCCGCGGATGAGGCGGTCAGGCGGCTCCTGGTAGCGCTGGCCATCGGGGTGCTCGTTGCCGCTGGAATCGGTTACCTGGCCTCGCGGCGCCTCACAAGTCCTTTGCGCCAGGCCGCCGATGCCGCCGAGAGGTTGTCATCCGGAGAGCGCGGTTTGCGGCTGGACCCAGAGGGGCCCGCCGAAGTGGCCGACATAGCGACGTCGCTGAACCAGCTTTCTCAGGCGTTGGCGCGAAGCGAAGGACGTCAACGCGAGTTCCTGCTCTCGGTGTCACACGAACTGCGAACTCCACTGACAGCGGTGCGCGGGTACGCGGAGGCACTCGCGGACGGGCTAGTGGATCCCAGTGAGGTCGCCAGCACTGGGGCGGTAATGACGCGGGAGTCAGATCGGCTGGACCGGCTCGTTTCCGATCTGCTCGACCTGGCGAGGCTGGGTGCCGCGGAAGTCGCTGTCGAGGTCGTCGTCATTGACATGTCCGAAGTCTGCGCCCAGGCCGCGGAAGTGTGGTCGGACCGCTGCCAGCGGGAAGGCGTCGTGTTCACTCCCGACATCTCCTCAGGGGTCTTCGTCCGCGCCGATCCCACTAGGGCGCGCCAAGTCATCGACAACTTGGCTGAGAACGCTCTGCGGGTGACACCTTCCGGCGCGCGAATCGTCCTGGCTCTGCGCAGGGAGGATGGAGACGCGGTGATCGAGGTCCGCGACGGTGGACCGGGGCTGTCCGACGACGACATGGCAGTCGCGTTCGAACCGGCCGCGTTGTACGCGCGCTACCGGGGTATTCGCGATGTTGGCTCCGGAGTCGGACTGGCTCTAGTGGGGCGCCTGGCAGCTCGACAGGGAGGTCGCGCTCGGGTCGAGCGGTCCGCCGAGGGAGGTGCCGCGTTCCAGGTGAGGATGCCGCTGGTTCTCCCCGAAGGTGGCAGCCCCGTGACTCATTCCTGAGGCCTGGCACCCACCGGATTCATGGGTTGGGCGCGGCGCTACTGTGACGTGAATCGGGCTTTCAGGGAGGTCGGCGGTGAGCGTACTGGACGACATCCTCGATGACGTCCGCACAGACGTTGAGCTGCGCATGGCCCAGACACCGCTTGAGGAGTTGAAGGAGCGCGCTTCACACATGCCGCCATGCCGCGACGCGGTGGCGGCCCTTCGCGGTGAAGGGGTCAAGGTAATCGCGGAAGTCAAGCGGTGCAGTCCGAGCCGGGGAATCCTCGCGCCGATACCCGACGCTGGAGCGTTGGCCGCTGAGTACGAAGCCGGCGGTGCGCACGCGATCAGTGTCCTGACAGAGGAGCGGCGGTTCTGCGGTTCACTGGCTGACCTGTCTTCGGTCAGGGCCGCGGTCGACATCCCTGTGATGCGCAAGGACTTCGTCGTGACTTCCTATCAGCTCTGGGAGGCGAAGGCGTACGGCGCCGATATCGTTCTGCTGATCGTCGCCGCGCTTGCCCAGGACGCGCTCGTGAGCCTTATCGAACGCGCCAAGTCGCTGGGCATGGCGCCACTGGTGGAGGCGCACGACGAGTGGGAAGTGGAACGCGCGGTTGCCGCTGGCGCTGTCCTGGTCGGTGTGAACGCCCGAGATTTGCACACCCTGTCGGTTGACCACGAGCTCTTCGCGCGGGTTGCGCCATCCATACCAGCCCACTGCTTGTGCATCGCGGAATCGGGCGTGCGCGGCCCGCTTGACCTGATCGCCTACGCCCACGGAGGCGCGAGCGCCGTGCTCGTGGGGGAGAGCCTCGTGACACACGAAGACCCGCGCGCCGCAGTGCATGAGCTAGTGACGGCAGGGGCTCATCCATCGGTAGCCAACCACCGGGAGTGAGCGTGCCGGATTCCGCGTTCACCCACTATGGGCCTTACGGCGGGCGATTCGTGCCCGAGGCTCTAATGGCAGCCCTGGACGAGCTGACCGGCGCGTACGAGCAGGCACTAGCTGATCCCGACTTCGCGTCGAAATTGGATGGCCTGTTGTGCGACTACGTGGGTCGCCCAAGTCCGCTGACTGACGCACGCCGGTTCGCCGCGGAGTGTGGCGGGGCTCGCGTGCTGTTGAAGCGCGAGGACCTCAACCACACAGGAAGCCACAAGATCAACAACGTTCTCGGGCAAGCGCTGTTGACGGTCCGGATGGGCAAGCGCCGCGTGATCGCCGAGACGGGCGCTGGGCAGCACGGCGTCGCGACAGCTACTGCCGCGGCACTGTTCGGGCTTGAATGCACGATCTACATGGGGGAGGAAGACACGCGACGGCAGGCCCTGAACGTAGCGAGGATGCGTCTGCTCGGCGCGGAAGTCGTGACCGTCACCGCCGGAACCCAGACGCTCAAGGACGCCATCAACGAGGCGATGCGCGACTGGGTGACCAGCGTCGAGCACACGCACTACTTGCTCGGGACCGTCACTGGACCGGCCCCGTTCCCTGAGATGGTTCGGCACTTCCAGTCGGTGATTGGCGTCGAAGCGCGCCGTCAGGTGCTCGAACGGACCGGCAGGTTGCCCGACGCGCTCGCGGCGTGCGTCGGCGGCGGCAGCAACGCGATCGGACTGTTCAGCGCGTTCCTGGCCGATCCGGGAGTCGCGCTGTTCGGGTTCGAGGCCGGGGGCAAGGGCGTCGACAGCGGCCGGCACTCGGCCCGGTTCAGTGGCGGTAGTCCCGGTGTCCTGCACGGCACGCGCACGTACATCCTGCAAGACGAGTTCGGACAGACCCGCCCCTCCTACAGCATCAGCGCCGGGTTGGACTACCCGGGCGTGGGCCCTGAGCACGCTCTGCTGCATGACAGCGGGCGGGCGACCTACGAGCCCGTTGACGACGACGAAGCCATGGCCGCGTTCAAGGTTCTGTGCCACACCGAGGGCATCATCCCAGCGCTCGAGAGCGCGCACGCGCTGGCGGGAGCGATACGGCTCGGTCGGCGTTTGGGACCGGAGGCGTTGATCCTGGTGAACCTGTCGGGTCGCGGGGACAAGGACGTGAGCACGGCCGCGCGCTACTTCGGTCTGATTGACGACGGCGCCTCATGAGCGCGCTGTCCGCCGCTTTCGAGACCGCGAGGGCCGAAGACCGGGCGGCGCTGATCGGCTACCTGCCTGGCGGCTTCCCCGACAAGGAAACTTCCGTGCGCTTGCTGAAGGCCATGGTGGCCGGTGGAGCGGACGTACTCGAAGTCGGGTTGCCGTATTCAGACCCGATGATGGACGGCCCGGTGATCTGCGCCGCGTCAGAGACAGCCCTGAAGGCCGGGACCACGACGCTGGACGTGTTCGAAATCGTGAGCGAGCTACGTGCGAGCGGTGCCGCCATCACGGTGATGACCTACTGGAATCTGATCGAGCGCTACGGCGCTGAGAAGTTCGCCGCGGACCTCGCCGCAGCCGGGGGTTGCGGTGTGATCACGCCGGACCTCACGCCAGAGGAGGGCAGCGATTGGCTGGCCGTGTGCGACCGCGCAGGACTGGACCACGTCTTCCTGGCCGCGCCGTCGTCAACGGATGAACGGCTCGGCAGGGTCGCCGCGGCCAGCGCGGGTTTCGTCTACGCGGCATCGTTGATGGGAGTGACTGGGGCGCGATCCGATCCGCCCCTGGCTGCCGAGTCCCTGGTGCGCAGACTTCGCGCTGTCACGCGGCTGCCGATCGCGGTGGGGCTGGGTGTTTCGACGCGCGCCCAGGCAGCGGGCGTGGCCGGATACGCTGACGGGGTGATTGTCGGCTCGGCGTTCGTGAAGGCGGCGCTACAGGCGGGTGGGCCGGATGAGGCTGAGGCTGCGGTCGCGGCACTCGCGGCGGAACTCGCCGCCGGGGTCCGGCGTCTGAGCGGGGAGTGAAGGGAATCGTCTTGGCAGCCACTGTGGGGCAAGGGGGACAAGCGCTCACTTTGAAGAAGATGGAGAGAGTCGGAAAGCACTGGTTCGTCGCGTTCTTAGAATCCGGAGACTGGGTGTTCGCCTGGGTTGACACGGAAGGACTGCAGCCTGGGTCCGTAGCCAGCCTGGAAAGTAGGATGCTGGATCTCGGCGACCTGTGCGAAGAGAATCCGGAACTTTCCGGCGACTTCATTTCCACGCAGTGCAGGTGCCTTGAAGAAGTAGCTCGGGAACCGGAAGTGCTGCTGGGAAGTCAGCTCCCCCTAAACAGGACGGATCTGCTGAATTTGGCGGACGGCTTGGAGTCTTCCGCGGCGGACGTGAAGGACGAGCTCAAAGACCACCTGGATCTCCCGCGGGATTTCGAAGCTGGCTTCTCGCGAGAGTTGGACAATCTGCGCCAGGCGGCGCAAAGCGGTGTGCGCGGGCAGAGACCTCTCAGCGGAAAGAGGTTTGAGGAATGGGTTATCCCACGGTCAAGGGGGGCGCACAGACCGACAGTTGTTGAGATGCTGGTGTCCAGCGTGCTTGGGTTGGTGGCGTCGCTGGTGCTGTCATACGATGCGGTGGTTCTGGCCGCGAACCCCAATGCGCAGCTGTCGTGCAACATAACCTCGAAGATCTCGTGCGGCACTGTGGGGACTTCCTGGCAGGCGCACTTGCTGGGGTTTCCTAACGCGTTTCTAGGTTTGATCGCTGAACCGATCGTCATCTTCCTCGCTTTGGCCCTTCTCATGGGGGTTCGGTTCCCCCGCGGACTCATGCTCACCGCTCAGGCGGTGACCACGATTGGATTCTTGTTCGCCTATTGGTTGTTCTACCAGGCGTATTTTGTAATTGGCGCCCTGTGTCCCTGGTGCCTTCTGATAACGGTGACAGTGACCTTGGTGTTCTCGTCGATGACCAGGATCAACATACTTGAGGGCAATCTGGGATCCACTCTCCAGATGCGTGTCGGACCGTACTTCAAGTACGGGCTGGACATCGTGGTGTCGGTGCTGCTGGTGGCGATCATCTCGGCCATGGTGGTCTACCGCTACTTGTGAGTACCGGGTCCGGCGTGCCGGTAACCCGCCTCTGGGTTGGGCACTTGGCGTCCGCGTACAGTGGGTCCGATCCGGAATCCGGAATCACCGGCGCGAACGACAACGAGCTTGAACAAGGGAGCTACGGAGAATGGCTAGTACTGAGAGCAGCCGCGCGAGGAAGAGAGCGGCTGAGGCCCGGGCGGCAGCGGAGGCAGCCCAGAACCGGCGCCAGCGACTGATCAACATCGGGATTGGTGCCGTCCTGGTCGTAGTCGTCGTCGGCCTGGTCGGGGGAGCCTGGTGGTCGTCGGGCAGGTCCGGGGGGAACATCGAGCCTTCAGCGGACGCGGTCTTGCCGCAGGGAGTACTCGCGGCGGATAGTCCCTACGCGTACGGAGTCGTGGCTGCCAAGGGTGCGGCTCAGGGCAAGCCGGTCGTCGAGATATGGGAGGACTTCCAGTGCCCAGCCTGCGAGTACTTCGAGAAGGTCTTCGGCGAAACCGTGACGGAGATGGCGAAGTCCGGCGACGCCGAAGTCATTTGGCGCACGATCGCGTTCCTGGACAGCAACATTCCCGGCCAGAACTCCAAACGGGCCATGTCGGCTTGGGGATGCGCCATCGACGAGGGCAAGAAGGACGAGTACCACGAGATCGTGTTCGCCAACCAGCCGACTGAGGGTGTCGGCTGGACCAACGACCAGCTGATCTCCTTCGGGGCGCAGGCGGGCATCAAGGGCGACCGCTTCGACCCCTTCAAGCAGTGCGTTGTCTCCGAAACGTACTTCGGATGGTCTGTCAACAGCACCGACCAGATGCGGATCCAAGGCATCACAGGTACGCCCACGGTCGTCGTGAACGGGAAAAAAGTCGCCTTTGATCCCTCGGATCCGGACGGGGACATCGAACGGCTGAAGAAGGCAGTGGCCGAGGCGGGGGCGCCGCAGAGTTGATGCTCCCCGCCTACATCCCGAGCCCCCCGCACGGTGTCTGGTACCTAGGGCCGCTACCGCTGCGCGCGTACGCGGTCGCGATCATCCTCGGGATCGTCGTGGCGATCTGGGTGGGGGACAAGCGCTGGGTTGCTCGCGGTGGGTTGCCCGGGACTGTCCTTGACGTGGCGATCTGGGCGATTCCGTTCGGGATCGTCGGTGGTCGGCTGTATCACGTCATCAGCGACAACCAGCTCTACTTCGGTCCAGGAGGCAGCGGCTTCGCGGGTGCTGTGCAGGTTTGGCAGGGCGGCCTGGGTATCTGGGGCGCTGTGGCGCTCGGTGCGCTCGGTGCCTGGATTGGCTGCCGTCGCAAGGGCATTCCGCTTCCGGCGTTCGGAGACGCGATAGCGCCCGGCATCGTGCTCGCCCAGGCGATCGGGCGCTGGGGCAACTACTTCAACCAGGAACTCTTCGGCGGGCCCACTGACCTGCCCTGGGGTCTCGCGATCGATCCAGTGAACCGGCCAGACGGGTTTGAGCAGTTCGCGACCTTCCATCCGACGTTCCTGTACGAGTCGTTGTGGAACCTCGGCGTGTTCACGGTGTTGCTTCTGGCAGACAAGCGCTTCCGCATGGGGCACGGTCGGGTGTTCGCCTTGTACATCGCTTTGTACTGCCTAGGCCGCCTGGGTGTGGAGTGGCTTCGAATCGACACGGCGAACATCATCTTCGGCCTTCGCTTGAACATCTGGACGTCAATCCTGGTCGGGCTCGGTGCCGTCGTGTGGCTGATCATCAGCGCTCGGGTCAGGCCAGGCCGCGAGGCGCCGGAGACTCTGCGGCCGCCGGAGCCCGTCGCGGGTAGTGAAGAGGAAGACACCGCCGAATCATCTTCCTAGCACGGCAGATCCCGAGTTCTGGGGAATCGCTTCAGCCGTGGCCTTGGTAGCTCGATGGAACTCCACGCCCGCCGCGAAACGGCCGTTCCGAACAAACGCGACCGTTCGGGTACAGACGCGCCCGTTGCAACGGTAGTTTCCTTGACTAACGGGTGCGTCTTTCCGGAACGGCCGTTCCGGCGGGGCGGGGCGGGGGCGGGGCGGGGCGCGGCCGGTCACGATTTGGTGCCCAAAGGCACGCGTGAAGTAGGCTCATGGGCGCGGGGCCTGTCACTCTGCGGTTCACATCTGCGATGATCATCGCTGGAATTCGAAAGACGGAGGTTCACATCGTGCACACCGCCTTTCCGCGGCGCCAAGGCCTGTACGACCCGTCAGCCGAGCACGATTCGTGCGGCGTTGCCTTCGTGGCCACACTCACAGGCGAGCCAAGTCACGACATAGTCGACAAGGCGCTCTCAGCGCTGCATAACCTGGAACATCGCGGAGCATCAGGGTCGGAGCCGGACTCCGGTGACGGGGCCGGGATCCTCACTCAGGTACCAGACGAGTTCTTTCGACAGGTCGTCGAATTCGATCTGCCGCAGTCTGGTCAGTATGCCGTAGGCACAGCGTTCCTTCCGGTCGCCGCTGCTCTCGCGGATGAGGCTGCTGCTCGTGTGGACGAGATCGCGGCGGGTGAAGGGCTGGAGGTGCTCGGCTGGCGAGATCTGCCGGTCAACTCGGCCCTAGTGGGCCGCACGGCCCGCAGTGTCATGCCGAGGTTCCGGCAGCTGTTCCTCGCCGCCCCCGATCGTGGCTTGAAGGGGATGGATCTGGACCGCGTGGCGTTCTGCGTGCGCAAGAGGGCGGAGCGGGAAGCTGACGTGTACTTCCCTTCGCTATCCGCGCGGACAATCGTGTACAAGGGGATGCTGACGACAGCTCAGCTTGAGCCTTTCTACCCGGACATCTCCGATCCCCGCTTCACCTCGGCGATCGGCCTCGTTCACTCAAGGTTCTCCACCAACACGTTCCCGTCGTGGCCGCTGGCCCACCCCTATCGGATGATCGCGCACAACGGTGAGATCAACACAGTCATGGGCAACCGGAACTGGATGCGGGCGCGCGAGGCCATATTGACCTCGGACGTGATCCCGGGGGACCTCACGCGGCTGTTCCCGATCTGCACTCCCGGCGCCAGCGACTCGGCGTCGTTCGATGAGGTGCTGGAGCTGTTGCATCTGGGCGGGCGGGCATTGCCGCACGCGGTCCTGATGATGATCCCGGAGGCCTGGGAGAATCACGCTGAGATGGACCCCGCCCGGCGCGCGTTCTACGAGTTCCACTCAACGTTGATGGAGGCATGGGACGGCCCGGCGAACGTGTCCTTCACTGACGGAAACGTGGTCGGGGCAGTGCTGGACCGCAACGGCCTGCGGCCCGGGCGTTTCTGGGTGACTTCCGACGGGCTAGTTGTGCTGGCGTCAGAGACTGGAGTCCTGGATCTGGATCCGGCCACCGTAGTTCGTAAGGGCCGGTTGCAGCCGGGCAGAATGTTCCTAGTCGACGTCGGAGCCGGACGCGTCATGGAAGACGATGAGATCAAGTCCGCTCTTGCCGCCGAGAACCCATACCAGGAGTGGCTAGACGCCGGAGTCATTCATTTGGATGACCTGCCGGAGCGTGAGCATGTCGTGTACACCAGGGAGTCCGTGCTGCGCCGCCAGCAGATGTTCGGTTACACGGAAGAGGAACTTCGGATTCTGCTGACCCCGATGGCGGCGGCGGGGGTTGAACCGATTGGCTCCATGGGAACCGACACCCCGATCGCGGCCATCAGCGATCGGCCCCGGCTTCTGTTCGACTACTTCGCCCAGCTCTTCGCGCAAGTCACGAATCCTCCGCTTGACGCGATCCGGGAGGAGATCGTGACGGCCCTCAGCACGGGTATTGGCCCTTCGGGGAACGTCCTGGGCGCTGAGCCGGGCGACTGCCGTCAGGTGCGGTTGCCTTTCCCGGTGATCAACAACGATGACTTGGGCAAGATCCTCCACATCAACGCATCTGGTGATCAGCCAGGGCTGGCAGCCGGCAGCGTGTCCGGGCTGTACCGGGTCGATGAGGGCGGTGACGGACTGCGCCGCAGCCTGGACGCGGTCTGCCGCGAGGTCGACGCGCTGATCAACAAGGGCAAGCGGTTCATCATCTTGTCGGATAGGAATGCCGACGCGGACCGCGCTCCGATTCCGTCGCTGCTGTTGGCCTCAACTGTGCATCACCATCTCGTACGCGAGAAGACTCGGACCCTCGTCGGCATCATCGTCGAGGCCGGAGACGTGCGCGAAGTTCACCATGCGGCTTTGCTGATCGGCTATGGCGCGGCCGCGGTGAACCCGTATCTGGCCATGGAGACAGTCGAGAACCTGGCCCGCCGCGGGATGCTCGGTGATGTCGCGCCCGACGCGGCAGTCCGCAACCTGATCAGGGCCTTGGGCAAGGGTGTGCTGAAGGTCATGTCCAAGATGGGCGTATCGACCGTGTCGTCGTACTGCGGCGCTCAGATATTCGAGGCAGTCGGACTATCGGCGGAGCTGGTCGACCGCTACTTCACCGGCACGACGTCCAAGCTTGGGGGAATCGGTCTGGATGTGATCGCCGAGGAAGTCGCACGTCGGCATCGGGTCGCCTTCCCCCCGAGCGGAGTGTCGCCAGCCCACCGCAGGCTTGCCGTTGGAGGCGAGTACCAATGGCGCCGCGAAGGCGAACCGCACATGTTCGACCCGGAAGCGGTGTTCTGGCTGCAGTACTCAACGCGAGAGAACCATCCGGGTGTCTATCGCAAGTACAGTCAGCGCGTCGACGACCAGTCCGCGAGGTTGATGACGCTGCGCGGGCTGTTCCGATTCAAGGATGGGCTGCGCCCGGCACTACCGCTCGATGAGGTGGAACCTGTCCACGAGATCGTCAAAAGGTTCTCCACCGGTGCGATGTCGTACGGGTCGATCTCGTCCGAAGCGCATTCGACCCTCGCGGTCGCGATGAATCGACTGGGTGGGAAGTCCAACACCGGAGAGGGCGGTGAGGATCCTGAGCGCTTCGTGTCCATGGCCAATGGGGACTCCCAGCGCTCTTCGGTGAAGCAGGTCGCGTCCGGACGCTTCGGTGTGACCAGCGAGTACCTGGTGAACAGCGACGATATTCAGATCAAGATGGCTCAGGGCGCCAAGCCTGGCGAAGGCGGGCAGCTCCCAGGTCACAAGGTCTATCCGTGGGTGGCCAAGACCCGCCACTCCACGCCAGGTGTCGGACTGATCTCTCCACCGCCTCACCACGACATCTACTCGATCGAGGATCTGGCCCAGCTGATCCACGATCTGAAGAACGCCAATCGCCACGCGCGAATTCACGTCAAGCTGGTCTCCGAAGTTGGGGTCGGGACGGTAGCGGCTGGCGTCAGCAAGGCCCACGCTGACGTGATCCTGATCTCCGGGCACGACGGCGGTACTGGGGCGTCGCCGCTGACGTCGCTGAAGCATGCTGGAGCGCCGTGGGAGCTGGGATTGGCTGAGACGCAGCAGACGCTGTTGTTGAACAACTTGCGCGACCGCGTCGTTCTGCAAACCGACGGGCAACTCAAGACCGGCCGAGACGTAGTCGTGGCGGCGCTGCTCGGTGCCGAGGAGTTCGGATTCTCGTCCGCGCCGCTGGTGGTCCTGGGTTGCGTCATGATGCGGGTGTGTCATCTGGACACCTGTCCGGTCGGGATCGCGACTCAGAACCCGGTTCTAAGGGACCGGTTCACAGGCAAGGCTGCACATCTGGTCCGGTATTTTGAGTTCCTAGCGGAGGAGGTTCGCGAGTACTTGGCCGCGCTGGGGTTCCACAGCCTGGATGAGGCGATCGGTCACGCCGAGATGCTGGACACCGCTGAGGCGATCGATCACTGGAAGGCCAGCAACCTGGACCTGAGTCCGATCCTCCACGTGCCGGATGTGGCGCATTCCAAGCGCAAGGTAATCGAGCAGGACCATGGTCTGGATCACGCCCTGGACAACGAGCTGATCCGATTGCGTGAGGACGCGCTCCGCAGGGGGGAGCCTGTCAGGGGCCACTTCCCGATACGAAACGTCAATCGCACGGTCGGGACGATGCTGGGGGCTCAGATATCTCGCACGTACGGCGGGGACGGGATGCCGGAAGGCAGCATCGACCTGACGTTTGTCGGATCCGCGGGGCAGTCCTTCGGCGCATTCATTCCGCGCGGCGTAACCCTGAGGCTGGAGGGGGACGCCAATGACTACCTGGGCAAGGGGCTGTCGGGCGGGACGATCGTGGTGCGTCCCGATCGGAAGTCCGTGCTCGTCGCGGAGGAGAACATCATCGCGGGGAACGTCATCTGCTACGGAGCCACGTCCGGGAACGTGTTCCTAAGGGGACTCGTCGGGGAGCGGTTCTGCGTGCGCAACTCCGGCGCGACCGCTGTCGTGGAAGGTGTCGGTGACCACGGCTGCGAGTACATGACCGGAGGCAGGGTAGTAGTGCTTGGCTCCACAGGCCGCAACTTCGCGGCGGGAATGTCCGGTGGAGTCGCCTACCTGCTGGATCCGGACCCGAGGCGGATCAACACAGGGATGGTTGAGCTGGAGGATCTCGATGATGATGATGACCGGAAGTTCCTCCTTCAGATCATCGAACAGCACTTCCTGGAAACCGAGTCCCCTGTGGCGAAGCGGCTGATGGACGACCCCAACTCCGCGTTGGCCAGATTCGCGAAGATCATGCCAGTCGACTTCAAGCGAGTGCTGATGGCTCGGGCGCAGGCCGAATCGCAGGGTCGCGACCCGATCGAGGCGATCATGGAGGCGAGTCGTGGGTGATCCGCGAGGATTCCTAGGTCATGGGCGTGAGTTGCCGGGGCGCCGACCTGTCGATGTTCGCATCCATGACTGGCAGGAAGTCTATAGAGAGTTCCCTGAATCCCGGTTGCGTACGCAGGCCACGCGGTGCATGGACTGCGGAATCCCGTTTTGTCACAGCGGATGCCCGCTGGGGAACCTGATCCCCGAGTGGAACGATCTCGTTCGCCGCGGCGACTGGCGAGCGGCGAGCGAACGACTGCACGCGACGAACAACTTCCCGGAGTTCACCGGTCGACTGTGCCCGGCGCCGTGTGAGACCGCCTGCGTGTTGGGCATCAACCAGGATCCCGTGACGATCAAGCAGGTTGAGGTCTCGATCGCGGAGAAAGCTTGGCAGGCCGGCATGGTTTCCTCCCAACCCCCGGCCCGCCAATCGGGCCGAACCGTGGCAGTAGTGGGATCTGGACCCGCGGGGTTGGCGGCAGCGCAGCAGCTCGCCAGGGCCGGCCACACCGTCGCGGTGCTTGAGCGGGCTGACCGGATCGGAGGCCTGCTTCGCTACGGCATTCCGGAGTTCAAGATGGAGAAGCACCACCTTGATCGTCGCCTGCGCCAGATGGAGGCCGAAGGAGTGCGCTTCCGACCCGGCGTGAACGTCGGCATGGACGTCACAGGTGAGGCCCTGCTAAATCGGTACGACGCCATCGTGCTCGCTGTCGGGTCAACTCGTAGCCGGGACCTGATCGTGCCGGGCCGAGAGCTAGACGGTGTGCACCAGGCCATGGAGTATCTGGAGCTAGCCAACCGCGTCTGCGAAGGCGACATCGAACTTTCCCCGATCGACGTGCACGGAAAGCACGTCGTCGTCATCGGCGGCGGCGACACGGGCGCGGACTGCGTCGGAACCGCTCATCGCCAAGGGGCCTCAGCGGTGACCCAGCTAGAGATCCTGCCCCTGTCCCCTCACGAGCGGCTAGTGAACCAGCCCTGGCCCACGTACCCGATGATCTACCGAGTCTCCAGCGCCCATGAGGAAGGCGGAGAGCGGATCTTCGGTGTCTCCACAGACGCGTTCCTGGACGATGGATCAGGACGGGTCGGGGCTCTGCGATTGACCGATGTCGAGTTCGAGGACGGTCAGTTCATTCCCGTCCCAGGTTCTACGCGCGAGCTGGCCGCGGATTTCGTGTTCCTGGCCATGGGTTTCACGGGAGTCGAGGCGGAGCTGTGGAGGACTCAGTTCGGGGTCGAAATCACGGATCGGGGTTCAATCGAGCGCGATGACGCCTATCGGACGTGCGTACCAGGCGTGTTCGCCGCCGGGGACGCCGGGCGTGGGCAGTCCCTGATCGTGTGGGCGATCGCGGAGGGTCGCGCGGCTGCCGCGTCTGTGGACCGGTACCTCACCGGGTCATCGAACCTCCCAGTCCCGATCGCGGCATCGGCGAGGCAGTTGTCTGTCTGAGGCGCTGACCATGGCAACGTGGCCGGCCATCTGGCTAGTGTGCTGATCATGCGCCGAGCGAAGATCGTATGCACACTGGGCCCGGCGACATCTGACTACGACGCGGTGCGTGGCCTCGTGGAGTGCGGCATGGACGTGGCGCGGCTGAATCTGTCCCACGGCACGTACGAACAGCAAGAAGCCACGTACAGGAACGTGCGCAGGGCCTCCGAGGAGACCGGCAGAGGGGTCGGCATACTCGTTGACCTGCAGGGCCCTAAGATCCGGCTTGGTGTCTTCGCGGACGGCCCCGTGGCGCTCGCTCGCGGGGCGCGCTTCGTAATCACGACCCAGGACGAACTCGGCGACGAGTCAGGGTGTTCGACTACCTACGCGGGGTTGCCGCAAGACGTCAAGCCGGACGACTTGATCCTCGTGGACGACGGTCGCGTGACTTTGCGGGTCACCTCCATTGACGGCCCGCGCGTTGTGACTCAGGTCGTGGAGCCCGGCGTTGTGTCCGACCATAAGGGTCTGAACTTGCCTGGGGTAGTAGTCAGCGCACCGGCTCTTACCGACAAGGATGCGGCGGATCTTCGTTGGGCGCTGCGAACTGGCGCTGACATGATCGCGCTGTCGTTCGTGCGCGAGGCCAGCGACATCGATGCGTTGCACCGGATCATGGAGGAGGAGGGCTGCCGCGTTCCCGTTCTGGCCAAGATTGAGAAGCCCCAAGCCATAGCCCGGCTTGACCAGATCGTTGAGAGATTCGACGGAGTCATGGTTGCCAGGGGGGACCTTGGAGTGGAGCTGGCGCTGGAGCGAGTTCCGCTGGAACAGAAGCGGGCGATCGACTTGTGTCGGCGGCTCGGGAAGCCGGTGATTGTGGCGACCCAAATGCTGGAGTCGATGGTTACGGCATCGCGCCCCACCCGTGCTGAGGTTTCTGACGTGGCCAACGCAGTTCTCGACGGCGCCGATGCACTGATGCTTTCGGAAGAAACCAGCGTGGGTAAGGATCCCGCGCTGGTCGTGCGGACGATGGCCCGAATCATTCAGCACGTGGAAGAGCATGCGCTGGATCGTCTGCCGGAGATGCCTCAGGAGTCGATTGTGTCAACCGCGCGCGCTGTTACGCGGGCAGCTGTCGAAGTCGGTCAGGCAGTCGACGCGGCGTTCCTGATCGCATTCACCGAAACAGGCTCGACCGCTCGGCTGATGGCGCGACACAGGGCTGCGGTACCGCTGCTGGCCTACACGCCCAATCCCCGAGTCCGCCATTGGCTGGCCCTTGTGTGGGGGGTCGAGGCTTTCCTCGCGCCGCAGGCGGCCGACACCGATGCGCTTGTTGATGAGGTGGACGCGGCTCTGCTTGGGAGCGGACGAGCCAGCGGTGGGGAGCTGGTGGTAATTGTGGCCGGGGTTCCACCTGGAGTTCCAGGCACTACGAATGGAATGCGCGTACACCCGGTGGGCAGGACTAGTTAGGGCACTAGTTAGGGCGCAGCCGTCCAGAGTCAGTCAGTGACCGCCCGGGAGTCCACGTTCAAAACGCCCCAGGCCTTCAGCTCCTCGACCAAGAGGCTCGCCGGCTGGTCGTAGATGACCGCGAGGGTCCGCAAGTCTTCCTGTCGGATCGACAGCACGCGGCCGTTGTAGTCACCCCGCTGGGATTGGATAGCGGTGACGTAGCGAGCAAGCGGTCCCGCCTTGTCCGCGGGCAGCCGAGTCAACTGCTCAAGATCGACTGTCATCTGCGGTGACAGGTCATGCTGCGTGGCCACAGAGCCGCCAGGGAGGAGCTCGGTGACGGGGACCGCGTAGAACTCGGCCAGAGCGGCCAGCTTCGCGACAGTGATCGCCCGGTCCCCACGCTCGTAGGATCCGACAACGACGGCCTTCCAGCGAGATCCTGACTTTTCCTCCACACCCTGGAGTGACAGACCCTGCTGCTGTCGAATCGCCCGCAGACGGGCGCCGAGCGCCTTGGCATAGTCAGAGGCCATATCCCCATCCTTCCCACTGATCCAGCCGACGACTCGAGTATGAGCCTACGTCTACGGTAAGTAACGACCGGGCGGCTCCGCAAACTGGGGCACGGGAGTCTTGCGTCACACCGCCGCTCGTCGGCCTGGCGCGGACTCAAGCCCGACCTGACGATCGCCGCTCATTAGGCGCCGTGTTGAGCGGGTGGTAGCGTCAACGCGGGCATCCTTTAACGGCCCGTCCAGTGAGGCGGTCAAGGAGGTCGGATGAGTTCTGGAACCGATGAAGGTTCGGTCGTCCTCGACGGGGCGGACATTTCGCGGGTGATTTCCCGCATGTCTCACGAGATCGTTGAACAAACACGCGGGGCCCACGGCCTAGTAGTCATGGGGATCCCCACGCGCGGAGCGGTGCTCGCGCGCCGCATCGCTTCCAGGATCAGCGAGGTTGAGGCGGCCAGGGTTCCAACCGGATCCATTGACGTAACCATGTACCGGGATGACCTGAGCATGCGTCCGGCCCGGGCATTGGGCCCCACTGACATCCCTCACGGCGGCATCGACGGTCGCACAGTGGTCCTTGTGGACGACGTGCTCTTCTCAGGGCGGACCGTGAGGGCGGCTCTGGATGCCGTGATTGACCTAGGACGTCCCCGGAGCATTCGGCTGGCGGTTCTCGTGGATCGCGGCCATCGCGAGCTGCCGATCCGGGCGGACTACGTCGGCAAGAACATCCCCACCGCCGTCGACGAGAGCGTCCAAGTGCGCCTGGCGGAGGTGGACGGTGTCGACGAGGTGGTTCTGGTCCGTCGTGGTCATCGTGGCTACTTCGAGGAGCGGGCGTGAACCGGCATCTGCTTTCAGCCGGGGACCTGGACCGGCAGGACGCGATTCTGGTCCTCGACACCGCTTCTCAGATGGCCACGCTCACCGACAGATCTGTGAAGAAGCTGCCGACTCTGCGCGGCCGGACGGTTGTGAACCTGTTCTTCGAAGATTCGACCAGGACCCGGATCTCCTTCGAAGCCGCCGCCAAGCGCCTATCCGCGGACGTCATCAACTTCTCGGCCAAGGGATCCAGCACATCCAAGGGCGAGAGCTTGAAGGACACCGCGCTGACGCTGCAGGCTATGGGCGCTGATGCCGTTGTCATCCGGCACGGGTCGTCTGGGGCACCCTGGCAGCTGGCCGCGTCAGACTGGATCGATGGGGCGATAATCAACGCTGGCGACGGTACCCATGAGCATCCGACTCAGGCGCTGCTCGACGCTTTCACGATGCGGCGGCACCTGTGCGGTGGAGCCGGAGACTTGGCCGGGCTTCGCGTTACTCTCGCGGGCGATGTGCTGCACAGCCGGGTCGCTCGTTCGAACGTGCTGCTGCTGTCAACTCTCGGTGCAATCGTCACGCTCGTCGCCCCCCCGACGCTCCTGCCCGTCGGAGTGGACCAATGGCCGTGCGAGGTGTCGTATGACATCGACGCTGTGCTGGAAAACACTGACGCGATGATGATGTTGCGTGTTCAGCGGGAGCGGATGAAGGATGCCTTCTTCCCGAGCGCGAGGGAGTACACGCGACGCTACGGACTGGATGAGCGCCGGATGGATCGGTTGCCCCAGCACGCCATCGTGATGCACCCCGGGCCCATGAACCGTGGAGTTGAGATAGCCGACGGTGTGGCCGACTCGCCGCGTTCCGTGATCGTCGAACAGGTGACCAACGGTGTCAGCGTGCGCATGGCAGTGCTGTATCTGCTCGTTGGCGGCGCTCGCTCGGAACAGGAAGTCGCATGAGCGCCCCATCACGCCGGGTGATCATCCGGGACGCCAGACCCCTGGGTGGCGACGCGGTCGACGTAGTTCTCGTGGACGGCAAGATCGCCGCGATCGCGCCACCTGGGGCTGATTCGAGGAATGCCCCCGAGGACGCGATCGTGATCGAAGGTCGAGGCAACGTTCTGCTTCCCGGGCTCGTGGACCTGCACACGCACCTGCGCGAGCCGGGCCGCGAGGACGCCGAGACTGTGCTCACAGGTTCCGCAGCTGCGGCTGTCGGTGGCTTCACCGCCGTTCACGCCATGGCCAACACCGATCCCGTTGCCGACACCGCTGGTGTCGTTGAGCAGGTGTGGAGGCTGGGCCGCGACGCCGGGTACTGCGATGTGCGGCCAGTAGGCGCCGTAACGGTTGGGCTGGCCGGCTCACAGCTGGCCGAACTCGGTGCGATGGCCGAATCAGCCGCCAGTGTGCGAATGTTCAGCGACGACGGCAAGTGCGTCGACGACGCGGTCATGATGCGGCGCGCGATGGAGTACGTGAAGGCCCTCGACGGGGTCATCGCCCAGCACGCCCAGGAGTCCCGGCTCACCCGGGGCGCTCAGATGAATGAGGGCGCGGTGTCGGCGGTTCTGGGGCTAGCCGGCTGGCCCGCAGTCGCCGAAGAGGCCATCATCGCTCGCGACGTACTCCTGGCTGAACACGTCGGTTCCCGCGTCCACATCTGCCACGTGTCGACAGCCGGAAGTGTCGACATCATCCGTAGGGCCAAGGAAGTCGGCATCGCCGTTACCGCAGAGGTCACGCCGCATCACCTGATGCTCACCGACGATCTGGTCAACGGATACGACCCCGTGTTCAAGGTGAATCCGCCGCTGCGCACGATGCGCGACGTCGAAGCCGTGCGGCAAGGTCTCGTGGACGGGACGATCGACGTTGTCGCCACCGACCATGCGCCTCACCCCTCCGAGGACAAAGAATGCGAATGGAGCGCCGCCGCGTTCGGCATGCTCGGGCTGCCCACCGCGTTGTCCGTCGTTATCGCGGCCACGCTGGAAACTGGCCTGCTCGACTGGGCGGGTATCGCGCGCTGCATGAGTGTCAATCCGGCCAAGATCGGCAGTGTCGAGACCCAGGGACGGCCGATCAGTGTCGGCGAGCCGGCGAACCTAGTGCTGGTTGATCCCGGCGCACGCTGGGTTGTCGACCCGATCAAGTTCCCGGGTCCTTCGCGCAACTCGCCCTTCGCGGGTATGGAGCTGCCAGGGCGCGTGGTCGCGACGATCTACGCGGGCACGCCCACAGTGCTGGAAGGGGTCTTGCAGTGGTGATCCGAGGGCTGAGCGCTGGGCAGACATACAGTGAGCAGGCGTCGCTGGGTCAGTGGGCGACGCGCGTGATCATGACGTTGATTGTCTTGGCGATCATCGCCTTGGCCCTTTATGGGATGAGGCACGGCTGGCGCGCGCGGGCACGCCGCCAGTCGGAGCTCCCCGCCCTGCCCGCAGGGGGGCCGTCTACCGGGCGCGCCGAGGTTATTGGCACGTACGTGGGGACCGTGCGCGCCGGTGATTGGCTAGACCGGATCGTGGCGGCGGGAGGTCCGGCGCGTGCCGCGATCAGTGTTGGGCCTGACGGTGTGGAAATCCGCAGGTCAGGTGAGGACTCGCTGGTGATCGGGGCCGACCGGCTGGTGGAAGTCGGCACTGCCCCCGGCCTGCTGCAGAAGGTGTATGGGCGCCATGGGGTGCTGCTGATCACTTGGATGTGGGGTGATCAGATGGTTTCGAGTGGGCTTTGGTTCTCAGACCCTTCGGACCAGCGCTTGGTCCGCGTGGCGGTCGAGGGGATCGCTGGGCGGACCCAGGCGGCTGAGTCAGCCCCGGAAACGGCCTGATCATGGATCGGCAGCCAGCGGTGCTGGTTTTGGAGGATGGTCGGGAGTTCGCCGGCCGGTCGTTCGGGGCCCTTGGTTCGACGCTCGGAGAGGCCGTCTTCGCCACGGGAATGACCGGGTACCAGGAGACGCTCACAGACCCCTCCTATCACCGTCAGATAGTCGTGCAGACGGCTCCGCACATCGGCAACACTGGGATGAACGCGCAGGATCCAGAGTCGCGGGCGATCTGGGTGGCCGGATACGTCGTTCGGGATCCATCTCCCCTGGCCAGCAGCTGGCGAGCCAGCTCTGAGCTGGAGCCGGACCTGATCAGCGCGGGAGTCGTTGGGATCTGCGGGGTCGACACTCGGGCGCTGACACGGCACCTGCGGGACCGCGGGGCCATGAGGGCAGGGATCTTCTCGGGGGATGAAAGTGGTGGCGTGGGCCGTCTGGACCGAGTGCTCGCCTGTCCGAGCATGGTCGGCGCGGACCTGTCTGGCGAAGTCACTACGAGCGAGCCGTACATCGTGGAAGCGTTGGGCGAGCGGCGCTTCACCGTGGCCGCGGTCGACCTGGGTATCAAGACGATGACGCCCCAGCGCCTGGCGGAACGGGGTGTGCGCGTGCTGGTGCTTCCGGCGGGCGTCACTGCCGCCGACCTGATGGCGACCGAAGCGGATGGCTACTTCTTCTCCAACGGGCCTGGGGACCCGGCGGCTGCTGACCACGCGGTTGAGCTGGCACGCGCCCTCCTCGCGGCCGACCATCCAGTGTTCGGGATCTGCTTCGGCCATCAAGTGTTCGGCCGGGCGCTGGGGCTGGGGACATTCAAGCTTCCGTTCGGCCACCGAGGCATCAACCAGCCTGTCCGAGACCACTTCACGGGCCGCGTCGAGATAACCGCCCACAACCACGGATTCGCCATCAGCGCGCCAGAAGGAGACTTCGACACGCCTTTCGGGCCAGCCCGCGTCAGTCACTCGTGCCTGAACGATGGCGTTGTGGAGGGGCTAAGACTCAACAGCGGTCGGTCGTTCAGCGTTCAGTACCATCCCGAGGCGGCCGCCGGGCCCCACGATGCCGCGTACTTGTTCGACCGCTTCTGTGACGTCATGGGAGGTTCGCCAGATGCCTTTGCGTGATGACATCAGTTCGGTGCTCGTCATCGGTTCTGGACCGATCGTGATCGGGCAGGCGTGCGAGTTCGACTACTCCGGAACGCAGGCCTGCCGCGTGCTGAAGATGGAGGGTTTGCGGGTAGTGCTCGTCAACAGCAACCCCGCGACGATCATGACGGACCCGGAGTTCGCCGACGCCACGTATGTGGAGCCGATCACCGCGGAGTTCGTTGAGAGGATCATCGAGCGTGAGCGGCCCGACGCTCTGCTGCCCACGCTTGGGGGGCAAACAGCGCTGAATACCGCGATGGAACTTCACAGGTCCGGATGCCTGCGGAAGTACGAAGTCGAGCTGATCGGCGCGAACGTCGAGGCGATCGAACGCGGCGAGAACCGCGAGGTATTCAAGCGCGTTGTGGACTCGATTGGGGCGGAGTCGGCCGCGAGCAGGATCTGTCACTCCATCGATGAGTGCCTGGCGGCCGCGCTGGAGCTGAACTACCCCGTCGTCGTGCGGCCTTCGTTCACCATGGGTGGCGCTGGATCGGGGATCGCGCACGATGCGGACGAGTTGACTCGCATGGCTGGGGCGGGCCTGTTGGCGAGCCCAACCACGGAGGTGCTCCTGGAGGAGTCGATCCTTGGCTGGAAGGAGTTCGAGCTGGAGCTGATGCGCGACCACAACGACAACGTGGTCGTCATCTGTTCGATTGAGAACCTGGATCCGATGGGCGTTCACACAGGTGACTCCATCACGGTCGCGCCGGCTCTGACCCTGACTGATCGTGAGTACCAGCGGCTGCGCGACATCGGAATCGCGATCATTCGCGCAGTCGGAGTGGATACCGGCGGGTGCAACATCCAGTTCGCGGTCAACCCGGCGGATGGCCGAATCATCGTGATCGAGATGAACCCGCGCGTGTCCCGATCAAGTGCTTTGGCCAGCAAGGCGACGGGGTTCCCCATCGCGAAGATCGCCGCGCGGCTGGCTGTCGGCTATTCGCTTGATGAGATCCGCAACGACATCACCTTGGAGACGCCGGCCTCATTCGAGCCCGCGCTGGACTATGTCGTAGTGAAGGTTCCCCGGTTCGCCTTCGAGAAGTTCCCTGAGGCGGACGATCGGCTCACTACGACGATGAAGAGCGTCGGGGAGGCCATGGCCATAGGGCGCAACTTCACTGAGGCGTTGCAGAAAGCTCTTCGATCCCTTGAGAACCCCGGGGCATCGTTCTCATGGAGCGGCGACAGGCCCGATCCGGCGCCTTTGCTAGTGGAGATGTCCACGGCCAGGGAGGGGCGCATCCGCCAGGTCCAGCAAGCGCTGTGGGGCGGGGCGTCGATAGACCAGGTTCATGAGGCGACCTGTATAGACCCGTGGTTCCTAGCACAGGTCGATCTGCTGAACGCGGTGGCGGAGAAGGTGCGCGCCTCCCACGAACTGGATGCCGACGTGTTGAGACTCGCCAAGAGGCACGGATTCTCCGACAAGCAGATCGCCCAGATCGCCGACCTTGACGAGGCGGTCGTGCGCGGTGTCCGGCATGCGCTTGGCATCCGGCCTGTCTACAAGACGGTTGACACGTGCGCCGCCGAATTCCCCGCTCAGACTCCCTACCACTACTCGACCTACGAAGACGAAACAGAAGTCGAGCCGGGCGATCGCCCGAAGGTGATCATCCTGGGCTCGGGTCCCAACCGAATCGGTCAAGGGATCGAGTTCGACTACTCCTGTGTGCACGCGTCCCTGACTCTCCGCGAGGACGGGTACGAGACCGTGATGGTCAACTGCAACCCCGAGACAGTGTCCACCGACTACGACACCTCGGACCGGCTGTACTTCGAGCCGCTCACCTTGGAGGACGTGCTCGAGATCTACTACGCCGAGTGCCAGTCGGGCGAGGTGGCGGGATTGATCGTGCAGCTGGGGGGGCAGACGCCGCTGGGCCTGGCTCAGCCGCTGAAGGACGCGGGTGTGCCGGTCGTGGGGACACCTCCGGAGGCCATCCACTTGGCTGAGGACAGGGGCGCATTCGGCATGGTGCTCGCGGAAGCGGGGCTGCCAGCTCCTCCGTATGGCACCGCTAGGTCGTTCGATGAGGCGCGCGCCATAGCCCACAAGATCGGGTACCCCGTCCTTGTACGGCCCTCATACGTGCTGGGCGGTAGGGGTATGGAGATCGTCTACGACGATGAGATGCTCGCTGGCTTCCTGCACCGTGCCACCCAGCTGAACCCGGAGCACCCGGTCCTGATCGACAGGTTCCTGGATGATGCGATCGAGATCGACGTTGACGCGTTGTTCGATGGCACCGATCTGTTCCTCGGCGGAGTGATGGAGCACATCGAGGAAGCGGGGATCCACTCGGGAGATTCGGCCTGTGCGCTGCCTCCGATCACTTTGGGTCGTGCCGCGCTCGAGACGATCCGCGAATCGACCCGAGCCATCGCCGAAGGTGTTGGAGTACGCGGTCTGATGAATGTGCAGTACGCGCTCAGCGGAGATGTGCTGTATGTGTTGGAGGCCAACCCCCGGGCCTCCAGGACTGTGCCATTCGTTTCGAAGAGCACCGCCGTTCCGCTGGCTAAGGCAGCAGCTCGGGTGATGATGGGCGAAAGCATCAGAAGTCTTCGCCAGCAGGGGCTACTGCCGACGAGCGGCGATGGCGGGAACCTACCGGTTGGCGGACCGATCGCTGTGAAGGAAGCAGTGCTGCCCTTCGGTCGTTTTCACGGGGTTGACACCGTCCTGGGCCCCGAAATGCGTTCCACAGGTGAAGTGATGGGGATCGACGCTTCATTCGGGACCGCGTTCGCCAAGTCACAGGTTGGCGCGTACCAAGGCGGTCTGCCGGCTGGCGGACGCGTGTTGGTCTCGGTGGCGAACCGTGACAAGCGCGCGATGATTCTTCCCGTGAAGCGTTTGGCTGACCTTGGCTTCGAGGTTATGGCGACGGAGGGGACCGCCGAGATTCTGCGGCGCAACGGTCTGAAGGCCTCCGTGGTTCGCAAGCACCGCCAGGGGCCTGGCCCGAACGGCGAGCCGACAACTGTCCAGGCGATCATGGCCGGAGACGTAGATCTGATTGTCAACACCCCATTCGGCGTCGGCACCCGATTGGACGGCTATGAGATTCGCACCGCGGCCGTCACGCGCGCCATCCCCTGCATCACGACGGTCGCCGGGCTCGCCGCCGCTGTCCAGGGCATCGAGGCCGGATCTTCGGAGGTTTCGGTCCGGTCGCTGCAGGAGTACGCCCTGGACCTCGCGTTCCTGCGCGCGGGTGAGCCCGATCCCAGTGGAGAGACATGACGGCTGCGCGCCAATGGGAGGCCACGGTGATGGCGACTCGCCGATCCGGACGGCATGCCGTGGTGACCTTGTCGGCGCCGGGGATCGCCGATCAGGTGCGCGCGGGACAGTACGCCGCTGTAGCGGTGGGCGGTCAGAATCCGTCAACGTTGCTGCGCCGGGCCATGTGGATCGCCGAATCGGCCCCGACCGGCAGGCAGGGCGGCGTGATAGAGGTCGTAGCTGACGCCGAGGAAACTGGTGGCGCATGGCTCGCCGAGCAGCCGCGCGGGGCTCCGGTCGACGTGATCGCACCGCTCGGACGGCCCTTCTCCGCGCCTGTGGAGCCCGCGGTATGTCTATTGATCGGAATCGAAACCTCGGCTGCCGCGCTGCTGCGTCTGGGAGCCTTGCTCACTTCCCGCGGGAGCCACGTCGATTACCTGCTGCTGGGGGAACCGACGCGGGTGTACGGGGCACTCGAGGCGCGCCGACTGGGGAGTTCGCTGCGGTCTGAGGCGATCCCGACGGGTGTGAACCATAGGCGGGCCAGGATCGCGGATGTGGTCTCGGCGGCCCTGAGCGACGCTGATATCGATGTCGTGTACAGCGCGGGTCCGGCCCCTGACGTCGCGGCAGTGGCTGACGTGGTCGCGGCGAGGGGGCTTCCGCACCAGACAGCGCTTTCGCGAGTGACAGCGTGCGGATCGGGCGTATGCGCTGCCTGCGCGGTGCCGGTAGTGGGAACCGATGGCATCACGCGCGTCGTGCGGGCCTGCACCGAAGGCCCGGTCTTCGACGCCGATCGCGTGCTCTGGCAGGATCTGGCGCCGCCCCAGGGTGCCTGGAAGTCGCCGGAACGGGACCCACATGACTGACCTGACGTGCGAAATCGCTGGTCTGGCACTGCGGTCGCCAGTTCTGGCCGCCTCGGGTTGCGCCGGGACAGGCCGGGAATTGGCGAAGTTCGAGCCACTGGATTCCTTCGGGGCCGTCATCACAAGAAGCGTGACGCTGCAAGCGCGAGCCGGCCGACCCACGCCGCGCCTGGTGGAGACGCCCAGCGGACTGCTCAACGCGATCGGCATCCCTGGTCCTGGGATCGATGGATTCCTGGCCGATGAGTTGCCGTGGCTTGTGGATCACGGCGCCACCGTGGTTGCTTCGATCGCAGCCGGAGATGCGGCCGATTACGGGCGACTGGCTCAAAGACTCCGCCAGGTGCGCGACATCGCGGGCATAGAAGTCAATCTGTCCAGTCCTTTGGTGCCGCGAGGCCGTTTGCCGTTCTCCGCCGAGCCAGGTCCCGCCGCGGCTGTAGTCCAGGCCGTGCGCCGGAGCACTTCCTCCAGCGTTCCGGTCTTCGCCAAGTTGTCCGGTGATGTGGGGGACGTAGTCGCCGTGGGTCGTGCGTGCGTCCAAGCCGGAGCCGACGGGTTGTCCCTGATCAACGCCATGAGGGCCATGTCGGTTGATGTGGACCTGACGCGCCCGGCCCTGGGCAGCGGAAGCGGCGGCCTTTCAGGCCCGGCCATCCGGCCCGTCGCGCTTCGTGCTGTTTGGGAAACCGCCCGCGAGTTGCCGAAGACGCCGATTGTGGCGAGTGGCGGAATTCGTTCGGGCAGGGATGCGCTGGAGATGCTCCTCGCGGGCGCCTCAGCCGTGGCGCTGGGTTCGGTGCTGATCGCCGACCCTTCGGCTGGGCGGCGCGTGAGCGCTGAGCTGGCGGAGTTGATGGACTCCCGTGGTGCGAAGTCGATCGGTGAACTCATCGGTTTGGCTCACTTGGGCTGGGAGGTGGATTCGTGAGTAGCCCAGAACCCGAGCGGAAGGCGCCCATCGCGGTCGCCTTGGACACGTCATCTCTTCCGCTGGCGTGTCAGTGGGCCCTTCAGGTCGCGCCGTTCGTGAGGGCAGTGAAGGTCGGGCTTGAACTCTATCTTCGGCACGGGACGCCAGGCGTCGCGATGATCCGGGAGGCGGCACCTGACTGCCTGCTGTTCCTGGATCTGAAGCTGCACGACATCCCGGCAACAGTGGCTGGCGCGGCTCGCAGTGTCGCTGGTCTTGAGCCGGACTACCTGACTGTGCACGCCTCGGGCGGGGCCTCGATGGTGACCGCGGCCGCTGAGGCTCTTCCCAAGACTCGCGTAGCAGCGGTCACAGTCCTGACTTCCTTGAGTCCAGCCGACCTGATGGCTCTGGGATTGGGCCAGACTCCCGAGCATCTAGCGGTCGCGTGGGCACAGATGGCCGTGGCGGCTGGGGCCCGGGCGGTGGTGTCTTCGCCGCGAGAGGTACGCGCCTTGCGAGAGAGGCTGGGAGCTGGACCGCAGTTGGTGACGCCAGGAGTTCGGCCTCATGGCTCCGGAGCAGATGATCAGCGCCGGGTCTCGACCCCGGAAAGCGCGCTGGCCGCTGGAGCGGACCTTCTGGTGATCGGGCGACCGATCACCGGGGCGTCAGACGTAGGGGCTGCGGCCGCCGCGATCGCAGCGAGCGTGTCGTGAAGCGGCCGCCGACGCTGACCCCTGAGCAGCGAGCCGCCGGACGCCAGGCAGCCTTGCGGTCGCGCGCGATCCGGTCAGAAGTCAAGGAGCGCTTGAAGAGCGGTCACCTCACGCTCGCTGAATTGGTCCAGATGGCGCGGACGACTTCGCCGCACGGCGATGCCGTGTCCAAGCTCCGGGTTGATGAGGTCCTTCTCAGTCTGCCTCGCGTAGGCCCGGTGTTGGCTGATCGGATACTGGTCTCGGCGGATGTTATTGGAGCCAGACGGATCAGCGCGCTCGGTCATCACCAGGTAGCTCGCCTACTCGCGGAGGTGACTGAATGAGCGCGTCGTGCGGGCGAGGTCGGTTGCTCGTTGTCAGTGGTCCGTCCGGTGTCGGCAAGGGTCGCGTTGTCGCCGAGATGCTGAGGCGACGGCCGGACTTGTGGCTGTCTGTTTCCACTACTACCCGGGCACCACGCGTCGGGGAAGTCCCTGGGCGCGACTACGAATTCGTGGACGAGGCGGAGTTCACCCGAGCTGTCGAATCGGCCGAAATGATGGAGTGGGCCGAGTACGCGGGAAGGCGGTACGGAACCCGGCGCGCGGGCGTGGAGCAGCGCCTCGAGTCGGGACAGTCCGTCGTGCTTGAGATCGACGTCGAGGGTGCCAGACAGATCAAGGCGGACCATCCTGATGCCTTGCTGGTGTTCATCGCGCCCCCGGACTTTGACGAATTGCGGCGTCGGCTCATTGGTCGAGGGACCGAGTCCGAAGTGGACGTGGACCGCCGAATGACCCGGGCGCGGGAGGAGATGGGGTTCGTCGGGCCGCCGTGGCAGGTCGTGGTGAACGACGAAATCTCGGTTTGCTCTGAACAGTTGCTACAGTTGTTGAGCCCACAGTGAGCGCGGCGGCTGGGCGCCGAGCTTCTCCGGGCTTCCTGGTCGCCACACCGGCCAACCATCGAAAGGTGTCTTGCGAATGAGTTTCCGCGCCGAAGGGATCACGCATCCGTCGATTGACGAGCTGTTGGAAACCACCGAATCCAAGTTCTCACTCGTCATCTACGCGGCCCGCAGAGCTCGGCAAATCACTGGGTACTACTCGCAAATGGGGGAGTACCTGCTGGAGTACGTCGGGCCACTGGTGGAGCACTACCCGCAGGAGAAGCCGATGAGCATCGCACTGCGCGAGATTCATGAGGGCCTGGTGGTCGCCACGAGCGAAGACCCCCCCGACCCGACCAGCGCGGCCCCCTCGCTTGAGAGCGTCGAGGTTGTTGAGGCGGCGCCGTCGTCCGCCGACGAGGCGGTCGTGGAAGGTTCGCCGGACTTGCCCGCGTAGGCGAGTCCAGAGGCGCGACCAATGGGGAACCGGGGTCGCATCGTGCTCGGCGTTGGAGCCGGGATCGCGGCGTACAAGGCGTGCTCGCTACTTCGGCTGCTGACAGAAGGCGGCTACGACGTTGAGGTTTTGCCCACTCGGGATTCTTTGAGGTTCGTGGGCGCGGCGACTTGGGCGGCCCTTTCCGGCAAGCCCGTTCGGGAGTCGTTGTGGGATGGCGTCCACGAGGTGCCGCATGTGGAGATCGGACGGTGGGCGGACTTGGTTGTGATCGCGCCCGCTACGGCGAATCTCCTGTCGAAGGCGGCCGCGGGGGTTGCGGATGACTTGCTCACTTCAACGTTGCTGACGGCCAGGTGTCCCATCGTGATGGCCCCTGCGATGCACACGGAGATGTGGGAACACCCGGCCACGGTGGCGAACGTGAAGGTCCTTCGGGAAAGAGGCTGTGTCGTCTTGGACCCCGCGATCGGGCGCCTGACTGGCGTGGATTCTGGCCCGGGGCGCCTACCGGAGCCGGAATCGCTGTTCGAGACATGTCGGGCCGCGTTGAGAGCGGGCGCTGGTGCGGACCTGGCTGGGCGTGTTGTAGTCGTGTCGGCCGGAGGAACGCGTGAACCGGTGGACCCCGTGCGCTTTCTGGGGAACCGGTCAAGCGGTCGTCAGGGGTATGCGCTGGCGGCGGCGGCCTTGGCGCGCGGCGCTCAAGTGAGCCTTGTGTCAGCCAATGTCGCGTTGGTCCCGCCGGCCGGGGCGACTCTGATCCAAGTGGAATCGGCCGAGGAAATGCGCGAGGCGGTGCTGGGCGCGGCGCTGAGCGCGGACGCGGTAGTGATGGCGGCTGCCGTCGCGGACTTCCGGCCAGCCGTCCCAGCGGCGGTGAAGATCAAGAAGGCCGCCGGGGCGATTTCGGCGATCGAGCTGACTCGGAACGCCGACATCTTGTCCGAGCTCGTCCAGAGACGGCGTGACCAGCAGGTCTTGGTCGGATTCGCCGCCGAGACCGGCGCCCCGGGGCGCACCGTATTGGATCTGGCGCGCGAGAAGCTCGCGGACAAGGTGTGCGATCTGCTCGTCGTCAACGACGTGTCTGAAGGCAAGGTATTCGGCCAAGCCGACAACGAGGTTGTCATCCTCGGCGCTGACGGTTCTGTCGCTGAGACGATCTCGGGCAGCAAGGTGGACGTCGCCCACAGAATCTGGGATCAAGTAGTGGAAGTTCTGAGCTAGACCCCGCTCCCGTGACGCCAGGTCGGGCGGCCGAGCGGTCGCAAGTACACTGCGATTCAGTGTCGGGGGCCGGTGGGGAAGGAACAACATGAGCAAGCGCCTGTTCACGTCCGAGTCCGTAACTGAGGGGCACCCGGACAAGATGGCGGATCAGATCAGCGACGCGATCCTTGATGACCTGATCAGTCAGGACCGGGGAAGTCGCGTAGCAGTTGAGACTCTGCTGACGACCGGGCAGGTTCATGTGGCTGGCGAGGTCACTACCAATGGTTTCGCGGACGTCAACGAGATCGTGCGACGCGTCGTCCTGGACATTGGGTACGACTCATCGGTCAAGGGTTTCTGCGGTGAGTCATGCGGCGTGTCGGTGTCGATCGGCAAGCAGTCCGCTGACATCGCCCAAGGCGTGGATGACGCGTACGAGGAGCGGATCGGACGCAGCGGGGATCCGCTGGACCTTCAGGGCGCGGGCGATCAGGGGATGATGTTTGGCTACGCCTGCCGCGACACGGACACGCTGATGCCTCTGCCGATCTCGATGGCGCATTCCATGGCGCAGGCCCTGGCGCGAGCGCGCCACGACGGCGTGATTCCATACCTTCGTCCCGACGGCAAGACACAGGTGACGATCGAGTACGACGGCGACAGGCCTGTGCGCGTAGCCACTGTGGTCGTGTCATCGCAGCACGCGAAGGGCATCAGCCTGGAGGACATGCTGGGCCCGGACATCCGAAAGCACGTAGTCGAGTCGGTCCTGAATGACTACGAGATCGACTCGTCCGACTACCGGCTGTTGGTCAATCCGACCGGGAAGTTCGAAGTTGGCGGACCCATGGGCGATGCCGGCTTGACGGGACGCAAGATCATCGTTGACACCTATGGAGGGATGGCCCGCCACGGTGGAGGAGCGTTCTCTGGCAAGGACCCCTCGAAGGTCGACCGGTCGGCCGCGTACGCGATGCGGTGGGTCGCGAAGAACGTTGTCGCAGCTGGGCTGGCGGACAGGTGCGAAGTTCAGGTCTCGTTCGCGATCGGCAAGGCACATCCGCTCGGCCTTTTCGTGGAGACCTTCGGGACTGAGAAGGTCCCGACTGAACAAATCGCCGACGGCGTGCTGAAAGTCTTCGACCTTAGGCCAGCGGCGATCATCAGGGATCTAGACCTCTTACGCCCCATCTACAGGTCCACTGCCTCGTACGGCCACTTCGGCAGGGAACTGCCTGACTTCACGTGGGAGGACACGGGCCGCGCGGATGAGCTAGCCAGAGCGGTTGCGGGCTGATTCGATCCGAGGCTGCTGGGCAGCTGCCGCTGATCGGACCTAGGGGCGGCCTGCGGCCGCGGCCGAGGCGGAGTCCTGTCGTGCCTGAGTCCGCGGGCAAATCGGGCGCGGGCCGGATACCTGGGCAGGACGTCGCGCGTGTTCTGGTGGACACGTCACTGCCACACATGGACCGGCTCTTCGACTACAGCGTGCCGGAGGATCTCGACAAAGCGGCATCCCCCGGTGCGCGCGTCAGGGTGCGGCTTGGCCCGCGTACACACGATGGATTCGTCATCTCGCGCTGCCATGGGTCCGATCACGGCTCGCGCCTCCGGCCGATCGATTCTGTCGTGTCACCGGTTCCGGTTCTGACTCCAGAGGTCGCCGACCTCTCCAGGATGGTCGCCGATCACTACGCGGGATCGATGTTCGACGTCGTGCGGCTGGCGGTACCACCTAGGCACGCGGGAGCCGAGCGCGCTTGGCCCGAAATGGAGCTGGCCCCGGCGGACCCCACGCGCGCTGTGCCCGACCCGGACCGGCTGCGAGCTTGGAGCGCCTACCCTGCGGGAGCCGCGTTCGCCGCCCACGTGGCCGACGGCGAGCCAGCGCGGGCGGTGTGGTCCTGCGCACCCGCTGGTCGCTGGACCGTGGCCCTTGCTGGGCTGGTTACCCAAGTCGCGGGTGCGGGTGGCGGGGTCGTCGTTGTGTTGCCGGACCGAACAGATGTGGAGGACCTGGTATCCGCGATCGGACCGGAAATCCCTGAGCCCTGGCTGTCGGTGTTGCGCGCTGACGTTGGCCCAGCGGCCCGCTACAGGGAGTTCCTGCGCGTCTTGTCAGGCCAGGCGCGCGTAGTCATAGGCACGCGCGCGGCGTCATTCGCCCCGGTGGCGAACCTGAGGCTGGCGGCTATATGGGACGACGCGGACCCGAGTCATTGCGAGATGCGGGCGCCATACCCTCACGCCCGAGAGGTGCTGGCGCTGCGAAGTCGCCTCACTGGTTGCGCGCTCCTGGTCGGGGGCTACCACCGGACTTGCGAGGCCCAGCAGTGGGTAGAGACTGGGTGGGCTCACGAGGTGAATCCAGATGTGAGCGAGACGCGTCGCCTTCGGCCCACGGTCACGGCGCTTGGCGCCGCGGGGCCAGTCGAGGCGGTCCGCCGGATCCCCTCAGGGGCCGCGGCCGCGCTCCGGGAAGGGCTGGAGTCCGGCCCTGTCCTGGTGGTGACAGCGCGACGAGGTTATGTGCCAGTCACGGCCTGCCAACAGTGCCGAGAGCTGGCTCAATGCCCCAAGTGCGGTGGGACTCTGACGATCACCGAAGGGCCTGACGTCGAGCCCGGTCACTCCAGGATCCGGTGCGCTGCCTGCGAGTCGCCCGGTCAGGACTGGACATGTCCGGAGTGCGGGGGGACGAAGCTGAGGGCGGTGCGAGTCGGCGCGCTGAGAACCGCTGAGGAGCTGGGCCGGATGTTCCCAGGCCTTCCCGTGATCATCAGCACAGGCGAACGGCCGACCAGGCAGGCTGAGGACCGGCCGGCTCTGGTCGTCGCCACTTCTGGCGTCGAGCCGGTAGCTGAGAACGGGTACGCCGCCGCTGCTTTCCTCGACGCTCGGTTGGACTTGCGGCGCCCAGACGTCCGGGCGTCGGAGCAGGCTCTCCACCGGTGGATGAACGCATGCGCGCTGCTTCGTCCCGGCGCGAAAGTGATGATTGTTGCGGACAGCGACGAACCCTGCGTTCAGGCGCTGATCCGGTGGGACCCGGCAGGCTTCGCGGCGGCGGAACTGGAGCGCCGCGCGGAGCTGGCTATGCCGCCAGCGGTGCCCATGGTCCGATTCGACGGGACCGAGCAGGACTTGCGCACGGTGGCGGAAGCCATGGGCGGCATTGATGGAATCAGGGTCCGCGGTCCGCGCCCGGTAGCGGATGAGTTCCCCAGGACCAGAGCCGCCGAACCCACGACTCAGTACAGGCTGCTGGTGTCCTGGGCGGATGCGGGCTTGGCAGGCGAAGCGCGGCGGCTAGTAGTGGCGATGAGCTCCGCCCATCGCGGTGGCGCGATCAGGGTCCAGGTGGATCCGTTCGTCATCGAATGACTCGCTGTCGCCCTGACCGACTACCCTTGACGTGGGCCCAAAGCAGCGGCCCTGTGCGAGCAGCCGGAGCGTGAGCGTGACCATCGACCCAATCAGACTGTTCCCGGATCCAGTCCTGCGCGCCCCGGCGTTGCCTGTGGAGACCTTCGACAAGGAGCTGCGCAAGCTGGTCAAGGACTTGACCGACACGATGCTGGACGCCCCTGGAGCCGGGTTAGCGGCACCGCAAATCGGCGTGAGCTTGCGTGTCTTCACGTGGTACGTGGACGGCGAGGTCGGGCATCTGGTCAACCCGTCGCTGGACTTGTCCGAGGAGCTCCAGGAGGGCGAGGAAGGTTGCCTGTCATTACCTGGGATCGTGGCGGAAACGCGGCGGGCGCTGCGGGTCGTGGCGAAGGGCTTCGACCAGCATGGGGAGCCCGTTGCTGTGGAGGGTAGCGAGCTGCTGGCGCGTGCTCTGCAACATGAGGTCGATCACCTGGACGGCATCTTGTTCATCGATCGGCTCGATCCCGAGCAGCGCAAAGCTGCGATGCGGGCGATCCGCGAGGCGGACTGGTTCGGTCACACTGCCCCCGAGATCCGCCAAAGCCCGCACCCAGTGTCCGCCCGCTGGCTGTGACTGGATGAGGGTCGTCTTCGCGGGAACTCCCAAGGTCGCTGTGCCTTCGCTGAGGCTGCTGCTGGACTCAGAGCACGACGTGATCGCCGTCATCACCCGGCCTGACGCGCCAGCGGGGCGTGGAAGGCAACTTGTTGCTTGCCCTGTCGCGGAAGTGGCCAAGGATGCTGGAGTTCGGTTGCTTCAGCCGGTCAAGGCCAGCGATCCTGAATTCCTCCAGAGCCTGCGGGATCTGAGCCCGGACGCTTGTGCCGTCGTGGCATACGGGGCTCTGATCCCTGAGGCCGCGCTATCGATTCCCCGGCGCGGTTGGGTGAACCTGCATTTCTCGCTCCTGCCGGCTTGGCGTGGCGCCGCTCCCGTTCAGCACGCGATCTGGCGCGGCGATGAGGTCACCGGGGCTACGACGTTCATCATCGAGTCTGGCCTTGACACGGGGCCCGTGCTGGGCACGCTGGCCGAGACGATCAGGCCCGATGACACAGCGGGGGATCTGCTCGATCGACTGGCCGAGAGCGGCGCGCACTTGTTGGCGGGTTCCCTTGACGCCATAGCCGAAGGTCGGGCGCACGCCATTCCGCAACCCAGCGACGGTGTGTCGCAGGCGCCCAAACTCACCGTCGATGACGCGCGGATCGACTGGCGTCATCCAGCCCGGGCTATTGAGCGCCAGATTCGCGCGTGCACGCCGTCACCGGGTGCGTGGACGATTCTGGCCGAGCAGCGTGTGAAGGTTTTCCCAATCACCGTGACTGACGATGACATCGGTCTCGCGCCGGGCGAGCTACTCCGCGCGGGCAAGAACGTGTGGCTCGTTGGAACCGCGACGACGCCAGTTGCGCTCGGGGATGTCCAGCCGCAGGGCAAGCGCAGGATGGGGGCCTCTGATTGGGCGCGGGGCGCGAGGCTTGAACCCGGCGAGATTCTGTCGTGAACGAACCGAGTCGCCGCCCGCGGGGGCACCGGCGCCCTTCGACCGGCGCATCGAAGGGCACACCCCACGATCAGGATCGCGCCTCCGCGATCGACGAGCCGCGGAAGGTCGCCTACAAGCTGCTGCGAGCCGTCGACGAGGACGGAGCGTATGCGAACCTCGCCCTGCCCGGCCTTCTGTCAAGTCACGGGCTGACCGGCCGCGATGCTGCCTTCGCGACCGAGTTGGCCTTCGGCACTCTGCGATGGCAGGGGTTGTATGACGTGATCATCCGCGAGGCGACCGGGCGCCGATTGTCGGAGCTTGAACCCCGCGTGGTCGACGTTCTGCGCCTTGGTTGCCATCAGATCCAGGCCATGGCGGTGCCGGACTACGCGGCGGTTTCGGCTTCGGTGTCGCTAGCCCGGGGGATCAGCAGTTCTGGCCCCTCCAGGCTCGTGAACGCTGTTCTCAGGCGAGTGGCTTCGCGATCTCGTGATGAATGGGTGGCGCTACTGGCTCCAGATTCGACCCTGGACCCGGTCGGGCACTTGTCGGTGGCGCTGTCTCATCCGGGCTGGATCACCCGAGCGCTGCGCGACGCGCTGGCTGGAGCTGGCCTGGGGGATTTTGACACGCTGACGCAGCTGCTGGCGACTGACAATCAGCCATCGTCAGTCATGTTGGTCGCGCGCCCCGGGCGCATCTCGGCGACCGCACTTGCCGAACAGTCGGGGGGATCCGCAGGACGCTGGTCACCATGGGCGGTGCTGTCGCCGGGGGGGAATCCGGGGGATCTGGCCGCGGTTCGCACCGGGCTGGCGGGCGTCCAGGACGAGGGCAGCCAGATGGCGGCGCTCGCGTTCTCGCGACTCGCGCCTCAGAGCGACGATGACTCGTGGTTGGACATGTGCGCTGGCCCTGGCGGCAAGACAGCCGTGCTCGCTGGATTGGCGGCGGAACATGCGGCGACGGTGACGGCGGTCGAGCTGCATCCGCACCGCGCGGAGCTGGTGCGGGCTGCTGTCGCGGGAGGACCTGGAACGGTCCACGTGGAGACGGCTGACGCGACGATCCGTGGCTGGAATCCGGGTAGGCACTCTCGCGTACTACTCGACGCTCCCTGCACCGGACTCGGAGTCCTGCGACGCCGACCGGAACTTCGATGGCGACGCAAACCCGCGGACGTTGCCACGCTGGCGTCCTTGCAGCGCCGACTCCTGACGGCGGCGTTGACCGCCGTTGCTCCAGGCGGGCTCGCTCTCTACGTGACGTGTTCACCGCACGTGGCTGAGACTGACGCTGTGGTGGCTGACGTCGTCCGCGATGTTGGCGGGTGTGAGCAGGAGGATGCTCGCGAGTTGCTGGCTGACGTGCCCGACCTGGGTCCGGGCCCTGCCGCGCGCCTGTGGCCGCACATACACGGGACCGACGGCATGTTCATCGCGGTGATTCGGCGCCATCGGTGACGCTGGCCCCGGTGCCCGGCGCCCGTCAGCGATCGACCCGCAGTGGTTGCTAAGAACGCAAATTCCGGGCCGGTAGCGACTCCCCCAGAGGGGGGACCCCCCTAACGGGCAGATCCCGCGGCGCGGTGTGCCGGGGGAGCGTGTCGTTGGGTGGGGTTGTCGGGGGGGTCGATTAGTATCGGACACATGTTCGATGGTGTTGGTTCCTCGCCTCTTGACCCGGCGGCCGGGTCGAGTGTTTTCGCCGCGCCTGTGGCCGACGCGTCGAGCCTGGCGGAGGTGGCTACGGCGCGGGATCTGCGCTCGTGGTGGCTGCGGAATCGACCAGGTTGGGTGGACGCGGGCTGGTATGAGGCACCGATCCGCCCCGGGGTTCTCGATTTGTTGACTTTGCCGGCGGGTCCGGCCCTGGTGGAGGCGTTGACCGCTCTTGGGTGGGGGCCGTGCCCAGCGGATCACAGCGGTGAACAAATGCCTGGGGATCCACCTCTGGGGCTTCCTGGTTCGCCGTGCGCGTGTCAGGTTGTGCTCTTGGCCGCTTGGGAGGCTGTGGCTTCGTGGGTGTCAGCTCAACAAGCCCATGGCCTGGTGACCGCGGCGGGACCCGAACCGGTCATCGTGCCGCCTGTGGGTGCGGCGCCTGAGATTACTGACCCGGCTCGTGAAGAGATCGCGGCGGCGTTGCATTTGTCCCCTGGTAGCGCGGCGAATCGCATCCACGCGGCGCGGGAGTTGACCTCTCACCCCGATCTGTTGGGTTTGGTGTCGCGGGGACAGTTACCGGGATTGTCGGCGCGGCTGCTTTTGGCGGATGTGGCGAATCTGGACGTTGAGGCCGCCTTGGAGGTGACCGCCGCTGTGGCTGGGCGGGTCCAGAAGCGGTGGCTGGCTGGTTCCCGGGTGTGGACTTGCGCGGAGGTGCGCCGCACCGCCAAGGGGATCAAACACAATCTCGCGCCGCCTCTGCTGGAGGAGGCCCGCTTGAGGGCACGCCAGGACCGCCGCGTTGAGTTACGCGACGAACAAGACGGCATGTGTGAACTACTCGCCCTACTACCCCAGGAGGAAGGCGGCAGGATCTGGCGGCGCCTGACCGCGATCGCCAAAGGCATGTCCAGTGACGGCACAGGGCGTCGCATCGATCAAATCCGCGCCGACACCCTCACCGACCTAATCCTGAACAACCCCACAGGCGCCGCCACTGGCGCCGCAGGTTCCGCCGCCGCCACTGGTGTTGAGGTGAACGTCGTCGTCGGTTTGGACACGCTACTGGGGCTGGCCGAGGACCCGGGCGAGGTCACTGGTTTGGGTCCTGTCCCGGCCCAGGTGGCGCGTGAACTGGCCGCCGACGGAAAGTGGAGGGCCTGGGTCAGGGATGCGGCGTCGTCGACGGTGATCTCCACTAGCTCCACGACGTATACCCCGGGTGCGGCGTTGGCTCGGCTGGTTCGGGCCCGCGAACCGTATTGCCGCCATCCTGGGTGTCGCCGCCAGTCCCAGGCTTGCGATCTTGATCACGCCGTCCCATGGCCCAAGGGAGCTACCACAGCGCAGAACCTGGGGCCGTTGTGCCGGAGGCATCACAACATCAAATCGCACCACGGATGGAACCTAGACCCGGGCCTTGACCCCGACCCTGGCCCAGACCCCAAGACCGGGCAAGACTCCGAAGCAGCAGCGGCCGGCTGGACATGGCGAACACCAGCCGGAATCACCATCACCGACAAACCCCCACCGCCACTACGGGAGTAGCGCCACTACTGGAGTAGCCGGGGCGAGTGCCCAAGGCCGCGCGCCTGGATCGCCCGTTCCGAACCGGCTTGGACGCCTAGGCGGGAACGTCCTCTCGCCGGACCAGCAGGTCGAGGTATTCCTGGTTGAGGAAGAGCCGATCTCGACCAGCCTTGATCTTGACTAGTGCGCCTTCGCGGGCGAGGGCGTCCAGCCAGGAAGATGCTGTTTGACGTGTCACGTGGCATGCGTCAGTGACGTCACCTATCCGAGAGTAAGGCTGGGAGAAGAGCACTCGCAGAAAGTCGATGTTGCTCATTCCTTTGGCAGCAGTCTCGAATCGCGCGTGGAAGTCTGCTTGGAGGTCGCGGATCGCCAGAACCTTGCGCGTTGTCGACTCGGCTGACTGGCGCACCGCTTCGATCATGTAGAGGTTCCAGGCCTCCCATTCCTGGTGTGCCGTAACGCCGTCGAGCAGCGAGTAGTAGTCGTTCTTGTGCTCGATCACATACCTCGACAAGTACAGGATTGGGAGGCGCAGCAGACCCCAACTGTTCAAGATCAGCATGTTGATGATGCGACCCGTGCGCCCGTTGCCGTCGGAGAATGGGTGGATCGCCTCGAACTGGTAGTGCGCTGTGGCCATTTTCACGATCGGGTCAAGGCCGTCGCGGGCGTGGATGAATCTCTCCCAGTTGGCGAGCATGTGGTGGATCACTTCGGCGCCTTCTGGCGGCGAGTAGATGATGTCACCGGCTGCTGGGTTCGCGATTCGCGTGCCGGGCAGGGTCCGCACGTCGGTGGCGATTCCCCTGATGTGTGAGCACACTTCGGCAGCGGTCCTCGCGGTGAGGGTTCTTCGCGTCATGCTCTCGAAGCCGAAACGTAGGGCGGTGCGGTACCGAAGAGTCTCCTTCACGGCCGGATCGACCTGGCCGTCGCGTACCTGGGCGGCCTTGAACAGCGCGTCGGCGGTTGTCACGATGTTCTCGATCTCCGATGAGGCCTGCGCCTCCAGCAGCGGGATCGTGTTGATCAGAACGGTCGGGTCGGGCATCAGATCGGTGGCCTGGTCGAGTCGCGCGAGCTGCACGCGTGCCTCGGTGACTGCCTTGAGAACGCGAGTTGTCTCCAAAGCGGTCAAATCCGGCGGCAGCGCGGGCAACTCGTTGTATGGGCGCTCACGGTTCCAGGTCATGCACCCGAATATACGTCAAAGAACAGCTGACTATCTGACATGTTGCGAGGATGTGGACAATCACTTGACATGCCACGATGGATCCGCCGGTCGGGCGCGGCATGTCGGAATGGCGATCGTCGGCACGCAGCGACGATGATCTCGCCATGACCGCACGTTCTCCGACAGGGTTGGACGCCACATGAAGCCCGACGAGTTCGCGTTCGAGTCTGAGGTCGCCGCCTGGCTAGCAGAACATGGCGGGTACGAATCTCCGAAGTTCGGCAACGTCCCTGACGCAGACTTCCGTCCGGCCCTTGGCTTGGACACAGCCGATCTGTTCACGTTCATCGGCGCCACGCAGATCGACGCCTGGGACCGACTCGTCAAGCTCTACGGGAGTGATCCGGACACGGCGCAACGCTCCTTCGCCGAGCGCCTCGCCAAGCAACTCGATCAACGGGGAACCGTTGACGTGCTCAGGCACGGCGTAGTTGATCATGGGGTGACGATTCAGCTGGCGTACTTCCGCCCGGCGCATGGACTGACTCCTGAGTTGACACACCGGTACGAGGCGAATCGACTGGTAGTGACCCGGCAGCTCCGGTTCGCGGAGGGTTCGACCGAGACGGTGGATCTGTGCCTGTCCGTGAACGGCCTGCCGGTGGCGACGGCCGAGCTGAAGAACCCGCTGACAGGCCAGAACATCGACAACGCCAAACGGCAGTACCGGGACGACCGCGATCCGAGGAACACCACGCTCGCGCGCAGGGCCGTGGTCCACTTCGCCGTGGACACCGAGGCGGTGGCGATCACGACAAGGCTGTCGGGCGGGACCACGAGGTTCCTGCCGTTCAACAAGGGCACCGGTCTTGGCGCCGGCAACCCCGGCAACCCACACGGGCACCGAAGCTCCTACTTGTGGGAGCAGGTGTGGGAGCGCGATGCCTGGCTGGATCTGCTGGCCCGCTTTGTCCATGTCCGCAAGCCCGAGGAGAAGGGGGGCCGCGCCGAAGTCGTGTTCCCCCGCTTCCACCAGTGGGACGCGGTCCGCGAACTGGAGGCCGCGGCGCGGGCCGACGGTCCAGGCCACGACTACCTCGTGGAGCATTCCGCGGGGTCCGGCAAGTCGAACACGATCGCGTGGCTGGCGCACCGGCTGTCGTCTCTACATGACGCCGCCGACGCGAAGGTCTTCGACAAGGTCGTCGTAATCACCGACCGACGGGTGCTCGACAAGCAGCTCCAGGACACGATCTACCAGTTCGAGCACGCCCGCGGTGTCGTCGAGAAGATCGACATCGATTCGGCTCAGCTCTCCGAGGCGCTGGCCGGGCACCAAGCCCGGATCATCATCACGACACTCCAGAAGTTCCCGTTCGTACTTGAGAAGGGTGTGGAGCTGCCAGATCGCCGGTACGCGGTGATCGTCGACGAGGCGCATTCCTCGCAGACCGGGGAGGCCGCCAAGGACCTAAAGCTGGTCCTCGGTACTGGTCCAGAGCAGCAACTGTCCGCTGCCGAAGCAGAGGAACTCGCGCTGACACCGGAGCCGATCGACGACGTGGAGGACGCGCTGGCACTCGCTGCGGCCGCGCGTTCGCGGCAGCCGAACCTCTCGTTCTTCGCCTTCACGGCAACCCCCAAGGCGCGCACTCTGGAGTTGTTCGGAATTCTGAATCCGGCGACCGGAAAGCACGAGCCGTTCCACCTGTACTCGATGCGTCAAGCGATCGAAGAGGGATTCATCCTCGACGTCCTGGCCCAGTACGTCACCTACAAGACGTTCTGGAACATCGAGAAGACCACACCCGACGATCCGGAATACGACCCGGCGAAGGCGAGAACGGCGATCGCCCGGTTCGTCAGCCTGCATGATCACAACCTGGCCCAGAAGGCGGAAGTGATTATCGAGCACTTCCGTCAGAAGGTCGCGCGACGCATCGGCGGGCGCGCCAAAGCGATCGTCGTCACCGCCTCCCGCCTTCACGCCGTGCGCTACCAGCAGGCTCTGCGCAAGTACGTCACCGAGCACGGCTACGACATCGGGATCCTGGTGGCCTTCTCCGGCAAGGTGATCGACGGCGGCGCCGACCGGACCGAGGCGAACATGAACGCCTTCCCGGAGTCCCAGACCGCCGACAAGTTCGCCACCGACCAGTGGCAGGTCCTGGTCGTGGCGGAGAAGTACCAGACGGGGTTCGATCAGCCTCTGCTGTGCGCGATGTACGTCGACAAGGCGCTCACTGGACTCAACGCCGTCCAGACTCTGTCGCGACTGAACCGGATCCATCCCCTCAAGCGCCAGGACGACGTCTTCGTGCTCGACTTCCGCAACGAGGCCGAGGACATCCGGACCGCGTTCGAACCCTGGTACGGCAAGACAGTCGCCCCGCCCACCGACCCGAATCTGCTGTACGACACCCGCCACCAACTCGACGCGTTCGATGTGCTGCGGCCCGAAGAGTCCGAAGGGGCGGTCGCGCTGATCGTCGGCACTGGGAGGGCCGGTGACCACGCCCGCATCCACGCCGCCCTCAGTCCGGCGGTCGACCGATTCTGGGCGCTCTCGAAGGACGATCAGGAGGCGTTCCGCGACGCGCTCAATCGGTTCGTGCGCACATACTCATTCCTCAGCCAGGTGGTGGCATTCACTGACGCGAAACTTGAGCGCGACTACATCTGTGCCAAGGCCCTCTCGGCCTTCCTCAAGGCGCCCGCATACGCCGGGGTCGATCTCGGCAGCGAAGTCGAACTGACCTACCTGAGGATGGATGAGACGTTCACCGGCTCGGTCTCGCTCACCGCCAGGGAGGGTGAAGTCTCCACGATCTTCGCCGGGACCGGGCCGCAGCGCGATCCATCGGAAGAACCCCTGTCACAGATCATTCACAGGCTCAACGAGCGCTTCGGCACAGCCTTCGACCCCGCCGACCGGGTCTTCTTCGACGCGATAGCCGAGAAGCTCGTCAGGCGCCCCGATATCCAGCGGTCCGCGGCCGCGAACACCAAGGCTAACTTCGGGCTCGACCTCGACAAGGCTTTCAACACTGGAGTGCTCGACCAGCTCACCGTCTCCGAGGACATGGCGATGAAGTACCTGGACAACTCCGAACTGCAGGACATGGTCCTGGCGGCCTACCTGCCGATGATCTACAACAAGGCCCGGGTCGCGCACCAGGAACACTGTCCAATCGGTGAGCTGATCAACTCCGGGCAGGAATCCGCAACCCTTGAGTACAAGGCCACTTTGCGCACGCACGCCGACGGCGGTTCCGTGTCCAAGCCGCTGGAAGCCGCCTGCCTGAAGACTGTTGCCGCGTTCCTGAATTCCCGCGACGGCGGCACACTGCTGATCGGCGTCAATGACGACGGCACGATCCAGGGGCTTGGCGCCGATTACGACAGTCTGCGCAAGCCCGGCCGCGATGACCGCGACGCCTTTCAGCAGCACCTGGCCAACGTCATCGCCGCATCCATGGGGACGGCAGCCGCCTCCAACGTCACGATCCGCATCCACGCCATCAACGGCGATGACATCGCCCGCGTCCACGTCCGCCCAAGCAGCTTCCCCGTCGA